>NZ_JABWQR010000004.1:0-276288 GCF_014270125.1 Pseudomonas sp. SWRI99
GCGGTCTGTCAGTTGCAACATCCGCAGCTGGGACACCGCTATCGCGAGCAGGCTCACTCCTACATGGGTTATCAGGCGAACATGAAACTTGAATCCGACAGATTAGCCACTCCAACCCCGATCAGGGTCACGGCATAATCGCCAATCTTCAGCACGGTATCGCCGCCGGACTGCGCCGCGTGCTGTTTGTAGTCGTAGCCCTGCCCCGCGCCTTCGACGCCCATGAACACCAGTTTGTCGCTGCCCTGATAGCCGTTGATCGCGTCAAAGCCGAACGCGCCGCTGAACAAAAAGGTGTTGTTGCCGCCCGTTGCCGTCATCACGTCGTTACCGGCGCCGCCAACGAACGTCACCTGGCCCTTGTCGCTGATCAGTTGGTCATCGCCACCGAGGCCGAACAGCCAGTCACCGTCGCCGCTCGCGTGCAAGGCATTGCCGTAGCCATCGCCATTGAGTGAGTGGCTGTAGGGGGTGAGTTCGCTGCCGTTGCTCAAACCTTTGCCGGTGATGCCCCAGGTGATCTCTTTGCTGCCCCACCACGAACCCGATTCCTTGCTGACCAGTGCGCCGATGTCGCGGGTCAGGCTGATGCCGCCGTAGGCGTCGCGCACGTACAGCGTGCCGTCACCGTCGTTGGCGAAGCTGAAATTCTGCAGCGGTTTTTGCAGTTCGAAGATGTTGTGGCCCTGGCCGCCGAGGAGGATGTTGAAGCCGCCATCATCACGGAACCGGTCATCGCCGGCACGCCCCTCCAGGAAATCATTACCCGCCCCGCCCTTGAGCCAGTCATTGCTGTCGGTGCCGATAATGAAGGTGCTGCCGGTGTGCGGCTCGCCGCTGCGACCGAGATCCTCGACCCAGGTTTTGCCTCGGGACGCCTCTTCCAGATTGGAGACGATGATCGTCGAGTCCTTGCTGGTGAGGTCGTAGAATTTCGAATCGATCACCCTGTTCAAACCGTCGGCATAGCCCAGCGAACTGTGCGCTGACCAGTTCAGCGGATTGGCGATGCTGAACGGCACCAGGTTCTGCGCGGTGGAGGCATAGTTGTCGGTGAAGTTGACGAGGTTGTCGGTGGTCGAATCGTGCGGCTTATCGTGCTTGCCCAGCGACGCGGTGCTGAACGTAGTGCCGTCGAGTACGCGAAACACCGGATCGTTCTCGAAACCGATGTTCAATACATTGCTGCCCGTGCTGCTCTGGGTCGGCGAGGCGAACGCGATGTAATGGGCGTCCCTGAAGAAACCGCCCCAATTGTCCGCGCTCAACTCGGCGACGCTGTTGACCCCGAGCCCGCCGAGGCTGTGGCCACTGATCAGCACGTCCGTGGCGGCAATGCCGTTGGCAACCGCGAAGGCGGCGACAGCCTTGAGCAGGTTGTCGAAAGCGTTTTTCGCGTAATTGCTCGCGTAATCCGACGGCCCCACCGCTGCCAGCAGATTGTTTTTCAGGTCGCCGAAAGTGTCGCTGTAACCCAGTCCGCCGGTGCCGCGGAAGGCAATGCCGAGGCCGATCAATTTGCCAGCGGCGTCGTATTTGCCCAGCACTTCTGCCTCGGCGCTGGTAAAGCCTTCCTGCTCACCAAAGAACGTGCCCTGCGACCCGACCTTGCCCTGATAGCCCAGCGCCGTCGCGGTGACCGGCGCCCATGCGGTAGAGGGCAAAGGCTTGCCCGTTGGCGTGTAGGCATACAGCGTCAGCGCGATGGCATCGCTGTACACCCCTTTGCCATCGGCGTTTTTGTAATCGAACAATCCCATGTGCTGCGCTCCCTTTTCTTCAAAACCGGCAGCTCGGCAAGAGCTGCCGGTTACGCGTCAGAACTGCCAGTCGAGGGTCAGACCCACGCCGTGGTCCTTCTCATTCGAACCGATCAGCCCGTTGTAATCCAGGTTGACCCGCACATCGCGGTTCAGCGCCAGGCCGGCACGCACGCCAACCACCGCAGCATCGCGGTCCATTGACACGCTTTGCACGGTGAATGCGCTGTTGCCGTTGGCGAAGGCCAAATGACTGTCGGCATCGACGTCGCTCAGGTTGTGCTGCCAGCCGAGGCTGGCGCCCAGTTCCAGCTGATGTTGATCCGACAGGGCGAAGCTGCGTTTGGCCCGAACACCCAGGGTCGAGAGCACCACATCGCGATTGTCTTCACCGCCCTTCAGCGCCGCGGCATCACCCTTTTCGGTGAAGCTGTCGGTGTTGAGGTGAACATAGGACAGGTTGGCGAACGGTTCGAGGTTCATCGGTTGCAAGCCCAGATCGTAAGCGGCCTCGGTGAACAACTGCGCCGTGGTCGCGTCACGCTTGGTTTTCTGTTTGCTGCCGGCAGCACCGATTTGCAGGTCACGCTTCACGTCGATGCGGTGCCAGCTATAGGCGCCGCCGACGGTCAGGCGCAGGGCATCGATTTCATGGCCCAGATACGCGCCCAAGTGGTAGCTGTCGACCGACGCCGAAGAATGCGTGCCGCTGCCCATGCTCAATGAGCTGTCGCTGTAACCGGTGACAAAACCCAGCCGCGTATCTTCAGCAATCAAGCCGTCGACACCGGCCAGCAGGCCGCCGATGGAGCTGTTGGAATCGGCGTTCTTATGCCCGCCGTCGCTCTCTCCCCACGAACCCAGCACCTTGACCCAGGCATTGCTGCCCGCGTCGGTGGGCGCGTCGGCATTGAACAGATCGCGCTCACGCAGGCGCTCACCGACGGCCTCGCGCAGGTAGCGGCTGTCGTTGATCAGCAGCGTGCCGATGGCCGGGTGGATCTCGCCGGACAACTGTTGAAAGGCTTGTTGCGCCGACGCCGCGTTGGGCGACAGCAACAGGCTTTCGAACAACGCGTTGCCCGCACCCAGGCGCTCGGCAGCGGCACCGACCGCACGCTGATTCGGCGTCAGGCCGACGCTGGCGAACGAGGCGGCGTTACGCCCCACCGCCAGCTGGATGCCGTCAGCCGAATAGTCCAGCGTGCCACCGAGGAATGCATAATCCGGCAACACCTGGCCGAAGCGCCCTTCAATGCCGCCGGCCGCTTGCAGAATGTTGTAGCGCGTGCCGAGCAGGCTTTGCACTTCGCCGGTGCTGAGCAAGGTCGGACTGTTTTCCAGCGCCATGCTCACCGTGGCGCCCTCGATCACCGCTTTGCCGGTTGCATTGATCTGGTCGCTGCTGGTTGGCGACAACTCTACGGCGTAGGTCGAACCCGGCGCGAAGGTGACGTCGCCAGCCACGTTCAGAGTGCCGATCGAGTTACCCGGCGCCACCGTACCGCCGCGGTTCACTGCCAGCGCGCCGATGCGACCGTTGCCACCGAGGATGCCGCCGTCATTGACCGTGACCGCCGATTGCAGCGAACCGTTGACGGCCAGGCGGCCCTGGTTGATCAGGGTCGGGCCGCTGTAGCTGCTGTTGCCGGTCAGCACCAGCGTGCCGATGCCTTGCTTGGTCAGGCCGCCGTGGCCGGCAATGTCGTTGCGCCAGGTGTCGAGGCCGCAAGTGATGTCGGTGCACACGCGTTCAGTCGGTTTGCCTTGATCGATGATCGCACCAATACCCGGCAGATCGGCGACAAACTGGCCAGAGCCGTAAGCGCCCTGAATCCGGAACTCCTCGGGAATGTCCTGCTCGGTGACGAACATCGACGGGCCGTCGATGCCCTTGCGCAAGTTGATCATGCCCCAGCCGTACAAGGCGTCGATGCCCGGTGCACCGAGGTCAGTGGCGGTGGTTCGCAAGACCGTGGCGACCTGATCGCCGGTCATGTACGGGAAACGCTCCATCAGCACTGCCATGGAACCGGCCACATGCGGCGCGGCCATGGAGGTGCCGTTGTAGTTGGCGTAGCTGGTGGTCAGGTTGTCGGCGTTGGTGCCTTCGATGATCGCGCTGTAGATTTTCGTGCCCGGTGCCGAGACGCAGAAACTCGCCGTATAGCCGCAACGCGAGGAAAAGGTACTCATGATGTACGGATTGGCGCTGGCCAGATCCGGATTCTTTTGCAGCGCGGCCACGGTGATCCAGTTCGGCGCGATGTCCGGCACGAAGTAACCGAGGCCGGCGATGGCATCCGGGTTGTTGAGGTTGTAGTCGTTGCCGGCGGCGAAGATGGTCACGATGCCGCTGCGCGCAGCAGCTATCGCGCCGTCATAGGCGCCACCGGGTTTGGTGCCGAGCAGCGTGCGAATCTCGTTGAACTGCAACTGCGCATCGTTGACGGTAAAGTGTGGGTACGCCGGATCACGGCCGCCGAGGTCGAAGCGATCAGTGATGCCGATCCCCCAACTGTTGTTGATGATCCGCGCACCGCTGGCGATCAGCGCGTCCCAACCGGCCTTGTACACCGCGCCGTCGTTGCCGCGGACGATGCCGTCTTCCGGGCCTGGGTCGCCGTTATCGGCACTGATGATCTGCGCACCGAACGCGACGCCGTGCATCACCCCACCGTCACGACTGCCCGCGGCGATACCGCCGACGTGAGTGCCGTGTGCCCCAAGCTTGCCGTTGGAGCCGACCGAAGGCGAACCGTCATACAGGAACGCATCGCCGGCCTTCACCGGGATGTACGGGTCGGTGTATTCGCGGATGCCGCTTGTGACCAGAGTGACGACTTTATTCGCGCCGGAGAATTCCGGGTGCGCGGCGTATACCGGCTGATCGAAGATCCCCAGTTTCACACCCTTGCCAGTGTAGCCGGCGGCGTAGGCATGATCGGCGCCAATCGCTCCCAGGCCCCAGTCGGCCTGAAACTCGCTGCTGCGCCAACTCGACGGATCACCCGTGCGGCCATTTTCGACATACGGTGCGGCTTGCGCCATGGCGCTGGCACACAGCATCGCCAGCGTCAGGGTTTTCAGGGCAAAACAGCCGCCCGTTTGCGCGGGGGTATTGTTGTTTTTCATCCAGCGACCTTCCTTAGTGTTGTTGCGAAAAATCCGTTTGCCTGTGGCGAGGGAGCTTGCTCCCGCTCGGCTGCGCAGCAGCCGTCAAAACAGTCGATGCGATCCGCCTGAAGAAAGCGGAGGGCCGCTTCGCGCCCCAGCGGGAGCAAGCTCCCTCGCCACAGAACTGCCAGTTCAGGCTCAAAACAGTCGATGCGATCTGCCTGAAGAATGCAGAGGGCCGCTTCGCGCCCCAGCGGGAGCAAGCTCCCTCGCCACAGGCCGGTCAGAACTGCCAGTTCAAGCTCAAACCAACGCCGTGCAGCTTCTCGCGGCTCGCCAACTGGCCGTTGTAATCGAGGTTGACCCGCACGTCTTTGCTCAACGCCAGACTGGCCTGCACGCCGACCAGTGCGGCATCGCGCACCAGGGCCGAGCTTTCGACTGCATACGGCGCGCCGCCGCTGGCAAAGCGCAGGTGTTGCTGCGATTCGATGTCCGTCAGGCTGTGCTGCCAGCCGACGTGGCCGCTGACATCCAGCGACTGCCGGTTCGTCAGGTTGATCGTCTTGACCGCTCGCACGCCGAGGGTGCTGAGCACCGCGTCACGCTGATCGCCAGAACTTTTCAGCGCTGCGCCATCGCCCTTCTCCCGAAAGCCTTCAGTGTCCAGATGCACATAGCTGAGGTTGGCGAACGGCTCCAGCACGTTGAATCGATACGCCGCTTCACCGAAGACCTGGGTGGTTGCCGCATCGACTTTGGCTTTCTGCCTGGCACTGACATCGCCGTATTGCAGTTCGCGTTTCACATCGCCACGATGCCAGCTGTACGCGCCGCCGGTGCTCAAGCGCCAGGCGCCGATGGCATGACCGGCGTACGCGCCGAGGTGATAGCTGTCGACCTTCGCCGAAGAACGCGTGCCCGAACCCATGCTTAGCGAACTGTCGCTGTAACCGGTGACCAGACCGACGCGGGTCTGCTCGTCGAGCGCGCCGTCGACGCCGGCCAGCAAGCCGCCGATCGAGGTGTTGTAGCCCGCCGTGTCGTTGCCCGAATCGGTGCGCCCCCAAGCGCCAAGGGCTTTGATCCAGCCATTGTTCTGCGCCGCCACAGGCTGCTGCAGACGCTCGCCAACGGCGTCGCGCACCTGACGACTGTCATTGATCAGCATCGATCCGAGGGCCGGATAGATTTCGCCGCTCAATTGCTGGAAAGCCTGTTGCGCAGTGGCCACTGTCGGCGAACGCAGCAGGCTTTCATAGACTGGATTGCCAGCGCCCAAGCCCTCGGCGGCGGCCGCAACCGAGCGCTGATTCGGCGTCAGACCGACACTGGCGAAACTGTTCGAATTGCGCTCGATATTCAGTTGAATACCGGTGGCGGCGTAGTCGAGACGGCCGCCAATAAACAGGTAGTTCGGCAGCACCGCAGCGAAGCGGCCCTGAATGCCATCGGCCGCCTGCAAAATGTGGTACTGCGTGCCGAGCAGACTTTGCACCTCGCGGGTGCTGAGCAGTGTCGGACTGTTCTCCAGCGCCAGGCTGACCGTGGCCCCGCTGACGCTGGCACTGCCGCCGGCCACAAGGCGGTCGCTGGCGGTGGGCGACAGTTCCACGGCGTAGGTCGAGCCAGGCGCGAAGGTGACATCGCCCGCCACGTTCAGGGTGCCGATGGAATTGCCCGGCGCCACGCGAGCGCCGTTATTGGCCAGCAACGTTGCGATGCGCCCGGACCCGCCAAGCGTGCCGTTGGCGTTCACGGTAACGGCTGAGGCCAGCGAACCATTGACCGTCAGCAGACCGCCATTGACGGTGGTCGGGCCGCGATAGGTATTGTTGCCGGCAAGCACCAGTTGGCCGCCACCGGACTTGATCAAGCTGCCCTGATACACGCGATTCGCCGCTGCGGCATCGCGGGCCGTGCCGACCGCGTAATCGGTCTGCTCCTGCTGACTGGCGCCGACTGGAACGCCGTTCTGCCAGCCCTTGTCTTGCAGGGTTTGCTGCCAGGCGCTGTGTTCAGCGGCGTCTTCGCGCTGACGCTGGAGCAGCGCGGTGTCGGAGATGTCGTTGCTCCAGACATCGCGCTGGCCGGCGGCCAGATTGGCGTCGAAGGCACCAAGCAGTTGTCCCAGGCCGCGCATCGCCCGGTTCAGATTGGCCACGCCCCAACCGACCCGCTCGCTCGGCGCCTCGGTCGGAGACCCGTCGAGCTGCGTGGCGGTGGTCAGTAGCACTTCGAGCGCTTGCTGATTGCTCATGTACGGATAGCGTTCCATCACCAGCGCCAACGCGCCGGTCGCGTGCGGCGCGGACATCGAGGTGCCGGACTTGATCGCATAACCACCGCCGGGAATGGTGCTGTCGATCTTCGCGCCCGGTGTGCTGATGCACCAGTACTTGGCGATGCCGCACTGGTTGTACTTCTGCTGATTGCTTTGGTCCAGACCCGACACGGCCAGCCAGTGCCCTTCCAGATCTGGCTGAAAATACGGCAGTGCCGAACGCACGCTGGCATTCGGGTAGCCGCTGTTACCGGCGCTGAACACGTTGATCACACCCCGGCGCGAAACGTCGGCCGCCGCGTCGAGCCAAGTGCCTTTATTCCAGTGCTGGGCATAGGCGGCGTGCAAGTCCGCCAGCGTGCGGTAGCTGACGTCCGGCGGCTGACTGCCCCAACTGTTGTTGATCGCTCGTACGCCAGCGTCGGCCAGGGCGTCGTACACCGCTTTGAAATAGCGCGGATCGGGATTGGGACCGAACAGAAAACTGTCGTTCTTGTTGGTGTTGCCAACGAAAATCTGCGCGTTGTAAGCGACACCGTGCATGCCTGTGCCATCGCGCGAAGCGCCCATGGTGCCGACCACGTGGGTGCCGTGGGAATCGTTGTTGGGATTCAGGGTGCCGTTAACGTTGAACAGCGTACCGTCGACGTAGCTGCCGCTGGCGAGTACCGGGTGATAGCGATCCGTAGCGAACTCGGGGTGGGCCGCATCGAAGCCTGAATCGAGAGCGCCGATTTTCACGCCTTTGCCGGTGATGCCGGCGGCATACGCTTGCTCGGCCTGCATGCGGCCCAGGCCCCAGTCCCGGAGGAATTCGGCACTGCGCCAACTGGCCGGGTCGCCGGGCTGGCCGGACTCAAGATACTGCGCCTGAGCCGAGGTAGCAGAAATCACAAGCAACAGGGTGCCGACCGGGATCGGCTTGATGCGTACGTCCATGTTCATCACTCGCTTTTTTTGTTTTATCGGGTCTTTTTGCGGTGTTGCGTGTTCCTCGGGAGAGGCTTAGGGAGAGGGCTGCTGAGCGACCATAAAAGCCTCATCCACCCGCGCCAGGTCCTGCTCGTTCAAGGTCCCGGCGTAGTAATGCAATTTGGTCCAGGCCATTAAATAGTCGTAGCGCGCCTGGGCCAGATCCCGGCGAGTGGTGAACAGCTGCTGCTCAGCGTTCAACGCGTCGAGATTGGTCCGCTCACCGCCCAGGATGCTCTGCTTCGTCGAGACCACCAGCGCTTCAGCCGACTTCAACGCCTTTTGATAGGCGCGCAATTTGCTGACCCCGGACAGGCACGCGCTGAACTGGCGGCGCAGTTCGATCAGGGTTTCGCGGGTCTTGCCGTCGAGTTCGTATTCTGCCTGCTCCATGGTGCGGCTGGCCTGACGGGTTGAGGCCGACACCCCGCCACCGGCGTACAGCGGCACGCTGACTTCCAGGCCGATGGTGTTGGTTTCATAGCGCTGGTTGTAAGTGTTGCCGCTCTCCGACTCGTTATCGCGCATCGAGGCGTAGGCGTTGATTTTCGGCAGGTGCCCGGCGCGGTTACGCTCGACCTCATAGCGAGCCACTTCAACCGCTTGGTGCTGCGAAGCCAGGTTCGGGTTGTTGCTGATCGCCAGCTCGTGCCAAGTGTCGAAGTTGGCCGGCTGCAAGGTGAAGGTCTGGAATTGCGGACCGAGCGGTGCCAGATCGCCGATGTCCACGGCCGGCACGCCGACCAGCGCCCCCAACTCACGCAGGGCCGCGTCCTGTTCGTTGCGCGCCTCGATTTCCTCGGCCGTCGCCAGTTCATAACGTGACTCGGCTTCGAGAATATCGGTACGTGTGCCCTCGCCTTGCTTGAACATGTGTTCGTTCTGCTGGAACTGCTGCTCGTAGGCCTTTTTCTTCGCCTGGGCGATGTCGATCTGGTCCTGGGCGAACAGCGCCTTGGTGTAGTTATCGAGCACCCGCACCAGCAGTTCCTGACTCTTGCCACGAAACGCTTCATCGGCAAACAGCGACTGCGCCACGCCCTTGCGATACGCGGCGTAAGCCTCATAGTCGAGCAGCGGTTGCTGCACCGTCAGTGCCGAGCCGTAACTGTTGTAGTTGCGCTCGTCGGTACGGTTGCGCGCGCGCTCATCAAGGGACGTGGCTTTCGAAGAGTTGCGCCCCTTGTTGTAGGTATAGCCAATTCTGGGTAACAGTCCGGCGCGGCCGATGGCGCGGTTTTCAAGACCGGCATCACGCTCTTTGATCGCGCCAAGGAACACCGGATCATTGCGCAGCGCCTGTTCGTAGATCTCGAACGGCCCCATCGCCGCGACTGCCGAGTGGCTTGCAAGCAGCATCATCGCTGCCCCCAGCATTGAAAGCTTATTCATACAGCCGAACATCCTTATTCCTCGGTCAACGCGGAACCGGCTCGATCGAGCAGCGGCTTGAACAGGTAGTTGAGGAGTGAACGCTCGCCGGTGCGCACGAACATTTCCGCAGGCATGCCGGGCTTGATCACCAGGCCGTTGAGTTTTTCCATGGCCTGATCGCTGACGCTGCTGCGCAACACGTAGTACGGCACGCCGGTTTTCTCGTCGACCATCTGGTCGGCGGAAATCAGGCTGACTTCGCCGGGTACACGCGGCGTTTTACTTTGGTTGAAGGCGGTAAACAGAATGTCCACGGGCAAATGCGTGCCGACCTTGTCGATCAGGTTGATCGGCAAGTGCCCTTCCACTTCCAGGGTGGTGCCTTGCGGCACGATTTCCAGCAGGGTTTCGCCCTGACGCACCACGGCGCCTTCGGTGTGGACGCCGAGGTTGACCGCGACGCCATCGGCAGTGGCGAGAATCTCGCTGTGTTGCAGGTCGAAACCGGCGGATGTCAGTTGCTCGGACAGGGTGACGCTTTTCAGTTGTGCGTCGGCCAGTTGCGTGCGGACTTCTTTCTGGTATTCCTCGCTGTGCTGCTGCAACTTCAGGCGCGACTCGAGAATGCCCTGCTCCACACGCCCGCTTTCGCCGGTGTTCTCTGCCAGTTGCTGTTGCACTTGCGACAGTTGTCGCTGGTAGTCCATCAAGCGGTTGCGCGGGATGTAGCCGTTGTCGGCCAGCGGTTGCAGATTGCTCAGTTGTTGCTGCAAGGAACTGGCCTGGGCATTGAGGTCGCTGCGGGCGCGGCGCATCCCCGCCAGTTGTGCGGTGGCGCCTTCTATATTGGCGCGCAGCGCGGCTTGCTCGCGAGAGAACGCTTCGCGACGGCTGCTGAACAGTTGGCGTTGGCCTTCAAGCACCAGCGCCAGGCGCGGGTCCGGGTCGTTGCTCAACTCGGCGGGAAAGGTCACTTGCTTGAGGTTGTCGCGCTCCGCCTGCCAGCGCGCGAGGCTGGCCCAGGCCATGCGGTATTGCGCTTGCAGCGATTGCACGTCGGCAGCGACCTGAGTCTGGTCGAGCCGAAACAGCGGCTGGCCCTGTTTCACGATCTCGCCTTCGCGCACCAGAATCCGGCTGACCACGCCGCTGCTCATCGATTGCACGGCTTTGCGCTTGCCCGACACCACGACGGTGCCCTGCACCGGAATGCCTTGATCGAGCGGTGCCAGCGCGGCCCAGGTGAAGAAGCTGCCGGCGCCGACGATGGCCAGGATCCAGCCCAGGCGCGCGAAGAATTTCGCATCGCGTTCCGGGCGTTCGGTGAGGTAGGCGTGTTCCATGTTCGCTTCGTTTTCAGTGTTCATGCTGGCGCTGCTCATACACCCGAATTCCTTGTCGTGGGCTGATACTGCCGACTCATGCTGAGCCCGCCCGGTGCTGGTGCAGCTTTTTCACGGGGTTGTTCCTGCTGGCCGGAGAGTGCTTTGAGCACGTCCTGGCTCGGACCGAACGCCTGCAAGCGGCCGTCATTGAGGACCAGCAGCTTGTCGGCCTGGGCCAGCACCGAGGAGCGATGCGTCACCAGTACGACGGTGGTGCCTTGCGCCTTGAGTTGCGCAATGGCACTGGCCAGTGCCGCTTCACCGACGGTGTCGAGGTTGGAGTTGGGTTCGTCCAGCACCACCAGGCTCGGGTTGCCGTACAGAGCGCGGGCCAGGGCCACCCGTTGTTTCTGGCCGCCGGACAAGCCGCTGCCGTCCTCGCCCAATTGCGTGTCGTAGCCTTGCGGCAGGCGCAGAATCATCTCGTGAACGCCGGCCTGCTGCGCGGCGGCGACAACCTTTTGCGGGTCGGCGTCGCTGAAACGAGCGATGTTCTCGGCAATGCTGCCGCTGAACAGCTCGATGTCCTGAGGCAGATAACCGATGTAGGGGCCGAGTTGATCGCGGTTCCAACGGTGAATGTCGGCGCCGTCCAGACGCACCGTGCCGCCGAGGGTCGGCCACACACCCACCAGCACCCGCGCCAGCGTCGATTTGCCGGAGCCAGAAGCGCCCAGCACGCCCAACACTTCACCGGTGCCCAGGTTGAAATTGACCATGTGCAGGGTCGCTGTCCGCTGCCCCGGCGGCCCGGCGCTGACCTGTTCGAACGTGATCTGGCCTTTCGGCGGCGGCAGGGCCATGGCCTCGTCGCTCGGCGGGAATGCCTGCAACAGCGCATCGAGACGGCGGTACGCCAGTTTCGCCCCGCTCCACTGTTTCCACACGGCGATCAATTGATCGATCGGACTCAACACGCGCCCCATCAGAATGGAACCGGCGATCATCATCCCCGCGGTCATATCGCCCTTGATCACCAGCAATGCACCGAGTCCCAGCACCAGCGATTGCAGGCACAGACGCAGGGTCTTGCTCAGCGAGCTGATCACCGCGCCGGTGTCGCTGGCCTGGTTCTGCAAACCGAGGAAGCGTGAATGCACCTGGAACCAGCGTTTGCGCAACGAGCCGAGCATGCCCATGGCTTGAATGGTTTCGGCGTTGTGCAAGTGGCTGGTAGCCAACTGGCTGGACTTCTGGGAAAAACCAGCGGCGTCGCCCAGCGGCTTTTTCGTCATGTATTCATTCAGGCACGCAAGTGCGATCAACAGCAGCGCCCCCGCCGTAGCAAGTACGCCCAGCCAGACGTTGAACAGGTAAATCACAAACAGGTAGACCGGAAACCACGGCGCATCGAAGAAAGCAAACAGCGCCGGCCCGGTGACGAACTGGCGAATGTGGGTCAGGTCACCCAGCGATTGCCCGGCGTTGCCTTCGCCCTTGAACAGATTGCGTTCGAACGCGGCCTGATAGACGCGCAGGTTGAAGCGGCGCTCCAACTGGCTGCCGATGCGGATCACGATAAAACTGCGGATCACTTCCAGCAGACCGATGAAGGCGAAGAAACCGACGACCATCAGCGACAGCATCGCCAGGGTGGTTTCGTTCTGCGACGAGAGCACCCGGTCATAGACCTGAAGCATGTAAATGGAGGGCACCAGCATCAGCACGTTAATCAGCGCGGTGAAACAACCGACGCTGATCAGGATGCTCTTATAGTCACCCAGTGCCTTGATTAACGGAGCGGTGGCTGGGGCCTTCGCCATCTTCATTGGTTCTTCCTGGAATTATTGCTCGTCATGCGCTGACGGGACTTCAATTAATCAAGCGGGCCATGCGTCAACACTGTTTCGCGAGGGGCCGCTTACACTTTCATAACAACTAGCGCTGCTCAATGCAGTGCAGTTGTCCTCAAAAATCTTTTTATAACCAGTGGGTGAATCCTTATATCCAACTTGATTGGCAACCTCGATCATTTGTCGGGTGCTACACGCTTCAGCGTCACCACAAGGCCGGACTTCAAAGTCGCCAGATAATACCCATCACGTTGTCGGCTGAAGAACTGGATTCTTGAGCCTTCGTTGCCGGTCATGGATAAGCCGTCGGGGTCGGCAAACCAGCCAATCGGCGCCTGCTCCAGCCATGCGCCCAGACAATTGGTCCCTTGACCCAAAGTCTGGTTGGCAAGCAGTTCAACGTCACACGTATTCGAGGGCTTGTCCTGCAGCTTTTGCGCCTTGGGGTCATCACGTGTGGTGGACAGCGTTGCCAGCCACTTTCCGGCAAACACTGAAGGTTGTTCGAGCCTGAGGCTGCTGGCCATACCTGTTTCTCCTGAAATCACAAGGAACGCTGCACAAAGCCACGCCGCTGCCCTGTAGGTAAAAGCTTTATTGACCATAAGAAAATTCGCTCCAGCCTGTAGCGTTGCGTACAGCGCGTACCGATGCAAGCAAAGAAAGCGACGCATCAAGCGCCGCTTTCCCGTTCACATCACGCCACGATGTCGCTGTACGCTGCCTGGCCAACCGTGCTGACAGCGAAGTCAGCCACGCCATGCCCGGTGAAGTCCACCGACAACAGGCTGTTGCCGCCCGACGAAGTCAACACCGCATCGCCGGCCGCACCGGTGAAGCTGCTGACGAAGTGCAGGCCGGCACCGTTGGTGATGCCGGTCAGGTCGATTTTGTCCAGACCGCTGACGAAATCGAGGATCTGATCGATCGCACCCGGTTTGGAATCGGAACTCGCCGCAAACACAAACGTGTCCGAACCCGCCCCGCCCCACAGTTTGTCGGCACCGCCGGCGCCAAAGAGGATGTCGTTGCCGGCACCGCCCTTGAGCTCGTTGGCAATGCTGTTACCGATCAGCAAATCGCTGCCGGAACCGCCGATGGCGTTCTCGATGATCGCGCCTTTGGCGATGGACACGTTACCCACCATGCCGCCAACGTCGGAGAACGAGGCGTCATTGAGGTTGATTTTCTGGTTTTGGGTAAAACCGGAGAAATCCAGGGTGTCCTTGCCGCCGGCGTCCCACACCGAGAACACCACTTTGTCGCTCGACGACGAAGCGCTAAGGAAATCGCGACCGGTGTTGGAGTTGAAACCGTAGGTGGAGTCACCGGTACGGGTGGTGGTGTTGGCACCGTAGAGTTTCTGGATCGCAGCAATGTCATCCATCAACGGACCGGACGCGTAGGCTTCGACGCCGCCCTTGCTGAAGTTCTGGTTGGTGTTGCTCTCGCTCCAGTAACTCATGATGCTGTAACCGCGGGTGTCTTGCCCGTAGGACGCATCGTTGTAGGTCGGGTTGCCATTGCCGGCGTTGTAGTCTCCGGGGTGGGCCAGGCCCAGGCTGTGGCCGATCTCGTGAGTCAGGGTCTGACGGCCGTAGTTGTTCAGGTCCGGGTTCTTGTTTTGCGTGTAGCCGCTGTTGATCAGGTACCACGAGGTGCCGTCATAACCAGCACCCGTGCCTGGCAGATAGGCGAACGCTGCGGCACCGTCCTGGCCACCGCTGTAGTTACCGAAGGTCATGTGGCCGTCACCACCCGAGGCTTTCTCGGTGAAGGTCACGTTGGCCACATCCGCCCAGGATTGCATGGCGAGCTTGGCCTGGGCTTGTTGCTGCGCGCTGAACTGACTGAACCCGCTGATCCCGTGTTTGTTCATCGTGCTGGACGATGCCGACGTCAGGAACGTGTAGGTCAGTTCGATCTTGCCGCTGCCGTCCTTGTCCTGGTAGGCAGCGCCGTCGCGCAGCAATTGCGTAGCTGCCTGGTCGACGGAATACGAAGGTTTGCCATTTACCGTGAGGTTGCCGCCACGATCATACTGATGGCTGAAGCTATTGATCTGGTTGTACGCCGAGCTGAAGGCAGCCAGCTGAAAAGCCTGTTCGGCGGAATCAACAGCGTTGGTTTTAACTTTCGACATAAACACACTTCCTTGTTTAGCAATGGAACAGTTTTTGTCCGACAGGACGATCTTTGGCGAGATCGTCCTATCACTCGCCCAATGAAGGCGTAACGAACCTGACACAATTTGAAATCTGTCGTAAAGGATTTTTTTGCGATCCAATTTGGCTGTATCAGGAAACTGCCGTAAACAAAGCGTGTGGGGAGGGAATATTGTTTTTAGTTGCGGGAAGATTGGAAATTGTCTGACGATTTTCTATTTAAATATTAAATATCGGTGAGTTTGGTTTTGTTAGCAAAGTCTCATTTTCACATGGCAGTGCCAGCGCTTTGGCATCAACTAATATCAGGTCTTCCGCTCCCCCTTGTGGGAGCGGGCTTGCTCGCGAAGGCGGCCTGTCAGTCGATAACTGTGTTCGCTGGCCCACCGCCTTCGGGAGCAAGCCCCCTCCCACAGGGCCGTGTGTTTGCCTGAAAAAATCAGCTACCCGTACGAATTTTGTTCCACACCCGCGTGCGAATCCGGTCAATGTTCAACGGCATCGCCTCCAGAGCAAACAGCTTGCCCATCATCTCCGGACTCGGATAAACCTTGGTGTCGTTTCTGATCGCCGGGTCGATCAGGCTGTCGGCCTGTTCGTTGCCGTTGGCGTAGTGCACGTGGTTGCTGATGGCGGCCATGACGTCGGGACGCAGCAGGTAATTCATGAAGGCATAACCGGCCTTCTCGTCCGGCGCGTCGGCGGGCATGGCGACCATGTCAAACCAGATCGCCGCGCCTTCTTTGGGAATCGCATAACCGATGTCGACGCCGTTCTTCGCCTCTTTGGCGCGATTCTCCGCTTGCAGGATGTCGCCGGAGAAGCCGACCGCGACGCAGATATCGCCGTTGGCCAAGTCACTGGTGTATTTCGAGGAATGAAAATAACTGACATAGGGCCGCACTTTCATCAGCAGCGCTTCGGCTTTTTTGTAGTCCTCGGGATTCTTGCTGTGGTGTGGCAGGCCGAGGTAGTTGAGCGCCGCCGGGAGCAACTCCGGGCCGTTATCGAGTATCGCCACACCGCACTTCTGCAGCTTTTCCATGTATTGGGGCTTGAAGATCAAGTCCCACGAATCCACCGGCGCATCTTCGCCCAGCACCGCTTTGACCTTGGCAATGTTGTAACCGATGCCGGTGCTGCCCCACAGGTACGGAAAGCCGTGCTCGTTGTTCGGGTCATTGGTCTGCAACGCCTTGAGCAGCACCGGATTGAGATTTTTCCAGTTGGGCAGCTGGCTTTTGTCGAGTGTCTTCAGTGCCCCGCCCTCAATCTGTCGCGCCATGAAGTGGTTGGAGGGAAACACCACGTCGTAACCGGATTTGCCGGTCATCAGCTTGCCGTCGAGGGTTTCGTTGCTGTCGTAAACGTCATAGGTGACGCCGATCGCGGTTTCCCTGGTGAAGTTTTTTGTCGTGTCCGGCGCGATGTAGTCAGACCAGTTGTAGACCTTGACCGTCTCGGCCGCATGACTGACGGAAGCGGCCAGCAACAGCGGCGCCAATGTGAGGGTTTTCTGGATCATGGGGCGATTCCTGTATGGGCTTTTTTGTTGGCAGGCAATCAAAGATCAAGCAATCAGAAAATCAGCACGTAGCTCTTGCGCACGGTTTCCTGGATATCCCAGGTGCCGAGCGTGTTGGCTGGCAACATCAGTGCGTCGCCGCCTTGTATGTGCAGGGTTTCACCACCGCCGTCCGGGGTGAACGTGCAGCGCCCGGCAATGAAATGGCAGAACTCCTGCGCGGTGATCTGCCGACGCCAGCGCCCTGGCGTGCACTCCCAGACGCCGGTTTCGACGCCGTCGTCGCGCTCCACGCTGGTGGTCGAAGCGATAGCGACCGGCTCGCCCAGCGGCACGGCCACCGGGGCGGATTCATCGAGCGACAATGTCGCGGTGTGCTTGAATTGCGTGATGCTCATGGGCATGACCTGTTTTTTGGAGGGGGACGACGTTCAGTGCATGAAACCTTCCATGAACCCGGCGACGCGGCTGGCCAGTTTGCGCCGCCAGGGTGGCGTCGCCGGATTGGCCAGGGTCTGGTCTTCGTGCACGAAGCTTTTGATGATTGCGTTGTAGCCAAGCCAGCGGCACGGCTCCGGCTCCCACGCGCGCAAGGCTTGAATACCGCCGTCCGGCAGCACCCACGGTTGTTGCGTCAGTTCGGTCTCGCGCTCAAGGATCAGATCGGCCAGGGTGCGCCCGCCCAAATTGCTGGCGCCAACGCCCTCGCCGCCGTAACCGCCGGACAGCGCAATGCCTTCGGCGCGATCACAAAGCATGTGCGGCCTGAAATGTCGGGACATGCCGAGGTTGCCGCCCCAGGCGTGAGTAATCCGCACGTTTTTCAGTTGCGGGAACAACTCACCAAACAGGTAGCGGCGCAGTTCGACTTCATCGCGTGCCAGATCAAAGTTGTGGCGCAAGCGGCCGGCAAACTGATAGCCGCCGCGCGCACCGAACACCAAACGATTGTCGGCGCTGCGCTGACCATAGGTAACCTGGCGGCTGAACTCGCTGAAGGCCTGGCCGCGACTCAGGCCGATTTCGTCCCAGATCGCGGCAGGTAGAGGCTCTGTGGCAACAATCAGGCTTTGCACCGGCAACTGATAGCGACCCAATGGCGGCAGCGTCACCGAATAGCCTTCGACGGCTGGGACGACCCAGCGGCTGCGCACGCTTGCCTTGACGGTGCGCAAATGGCCCGATTGCCAATGGGTGACCGGGCTGTTTTCGTAAATCCTCACGCCCATGCCCTGCACGGTGCGCGCCAGCCCCCGCACCAGTTTTGCCGGCTGAATCGTGGCAACGTGCGGCGCAAAAATGCCGCCATAGGGTTTCGCCACGCGAATCTGTTGCCCCAGTTGCTCCGGGCTGAGCCAGCGATAATCGTCCTCGGTCAGGCCTTGGCCGTACAGCTTGCTCAAATAGTCGCGCAGGGCTGTCTCCTGCTCTGGATAGCGCGCCGCGCAATAAAGCACCCCGCCCTTGCGATAATCGCAATCGATGCCTTCTTTTTCGACGACGATTTCTACCTCATCGGGAATGCTGTGCAGCAAATCGAACGACGCTCGACGCTGCTCTGGCGACAACCCGGCCAGCAGGCGATCTTCGCCAAGCAGATTGCCCATCAGCCAGCCGCCATTGCGCCCGGACGCGCCGAAACCGGCGGTTTGCGCTTCGACGATAGCGATATCGAGTCCGGGAGCGTGTTGCTTGAGGTAATAGGCGGTCCACAGCCCGGTGTAACCGGCACCGATAATCGCCACGTCAACGTCCAGATCCTGCTCAAGCGCCGGACGCGCGATCAGCGGCTCATCGAGTTGGTCCATCCATAAACTGATAGTGCGCCACGCCGGCATGCAGGACTCCGCCACTGAGAACTTTCGATGACGTCGATCCTAGCGGCGGGCGTTAGCCGATGTCTTGCGCGCGTGTCCGCAAAGAAATTTGTTTGGCGTAAGCCTTTGGCGACTGCCCGGTGTGTTGGCGGAAACAACTGTAAAACGCCGACAGCGAGTTGAAGCCAGCGGCGAACGCCAGCTCATCGATGCGCACCGGCAATGTGGCGCTGTCCAGCGAGCGCAATAAATGCTGCAAGCGCGCCTGATTGACGTAACGATAGAAGCTTTGGCCCAACACTTGATTGAGCAAATACGAGATCTGGTTACGGCTATACCCGCACTCCTTCGCCACCCGTTGCAGGTCAAGCTCGGGATCGAGGTAGGGTTGTTGTTGCTCAAAGTATTGCTGCAGGTCTTGCGCCATGAAGCTTAACTGCCGTGGGGACAGGCCCAGACGACTCACCGCCGGACGCTGGCTCGCCGGCGCCGTGCCGCTGGCCTGGGCGCGCAGCAACGATGCATATTCATTGACCCGCCAGATCAGCCCGTCCCTGACCGTAATCGCCTCGCTGGAACGGAACGACACCAACCCTTCACCACCGCGCAGGGTGACTTCGTATTGAATGAACGCAGTGTTGCCATCCACACGAATGCGGTCGCAGTGCTCCAGCAGTTCGTCGGATTCTCGCGGCATGCTGACACGCACGTACTCGCGCAACTCATCAAGGCCCAACACGCGATTCTGAAAGAAATCGTTGTACTGGATGGCCGGATGGTAGAGCGCCATGACGCTGTCCAGGTCCCGGTGCTTCCAGCTCAAATGGTAGCGCATGACCGTGGCGGCCGTGGCCTGGGTCTGTTCTGGGCCGTCGTCGTCGGCGTGCATAGGAGGCTCGGCGAAAAGAACCGAGCTTGCCCAAGATCGCCGCCGGCTTCAATGACAAAACCGTAGTGGCATTTTGGCGATTAATGAAGGTGACGTGATCCACATCAAAAAAATCAGTTCAATCGCCAAACGGACTGAAAAAACTCACAGCTTTTTCACATACGGATGCTACTTTTAATACCTGTCACCGGTTGAGCCAATGAAGGCTCTTCCCTCCTAACATGAGCAAACGGAAGCGCTCGATGAAGAAGGCGGGCAACACATGAACAAAGGGTTTAGCAAAGTCACGTTTCCCAATGCCTGCCAGCTGATGCGCTGGCATTTTCATCCAATGGGGTTTGAGGCCACGATGGATGCGCCTGGCAGCCTGGTGGCTCGTTTG
The DNA here is from genome assembly GCF_014270125.1 of Pseudomonas sp. SWRI99. Lineage (NCBI taxonomy): Bacteria > Pseudomonadati > Pseudomonadota > Gammaproteobacteria > Pseudomonadales > Pseudomonadaceae > Pseudomonas > Pseudomonas sp. SWRI99. The sequence goes on from NZ_JABWQR010000004.1 coordinate 19,464, forward strand.
TTCGATCGAAAGAGCGGCGAAACCTTGATTGCAATCGCGGGCATTCCTTGTGCCACGGTGATGAATGCGGCGGATGTCGAGCTGATCATCGAGGCCATCGAGGCTGAGCTGGAGGCTTTTACTCCTCCGGAGTTGTTTAAGAGCTACGCGTAATGTATTGATTTAATTTGAAAAGCCCGCAGCGATGCGGGCTTTTTTATTTGTGAAAGCAAGTGCTCGCGATAGCGGTTTGACAGCCGCCTCATCCATGACTGAACACACCTAATCCCGATAACCGCGCTCCAGCGCCGCCCAAGCTCCAATGCAAAAAGCCCCGTGCCCAAAAGCCGGGGCTTTGTCGTTCAGCCGATTTTCTTTTCAGGTCGCTGGTCGGCAAAAAACGGCTTGCCCCTCGCCACCCGATCGGACGCACGCGGCATGTTGGCCGCAGGTGCTTCCTGAGGATCGACGTACCAGTAGCAATGGCTCACCGCCCGGGTGATGCCGACATAGGCCAGGCGCAGGATTTCGTCCTTTTGCGCGCTGTCGTAGGGTTCGCTGTCGCCGTTCTTGCCCAGGCCGGCCATGCGGTAAACCTGATTTTTGTAAGGTGAGCTGGTCAGGTGCTGACAATCGCCAAGCAGAAACACGGCATCGGCCTGTAGGCCTTTTGCGCTGTGATAAGTGAGCTGTTTGAGCCGTCGGGCTTCGTACGGCAAGCTCGAATCAACATTAACTACAGGCTGAATATGCTCTTGTATCAATAGCTTATCGCTGCTTTTTCGATAAAGCATCAAGATTGAATGACCCTGCCGGTAATGCTCGGCGAGGCGCTGGCCCATGGCCTGATCATCGCGCTCCAACACATTGACCGGGTGCGGCGTCTTCGGCTCACCGCTGGCCTTGGCTTTCTTGCCCGCGATCGCCGGTGCTGCACGGACGATGTGTTCGGCGGCGTCGATGATGTACTGGTGGCTGCGGTAATTGTCGCTGAGCATCACTCGGGTGGTGCTCGGCGACGGGAACTCTTTGTTGAATTCCATGAAGTAACTCGGCGAACTGCCGCGCCAGCCATAAATGGATTGCCAGTCATCCCCCACGCACAGCAGCGACGAGCGCTGCGCACCGCGGCCGATGTGCATGGCCGGGCCGCGGCTGCGGATTTCGCTGAGGCTGGCGCGGACCCAGGAGACGATTTGTGGTGAAACGTCTTGAAATTCGTCGATCATCAGGTGCGACAAAGGCCTGAGCAGTTCGTCGCTGAGCAGCTTGAGATTCTCCGGCGAATGCTCGCTGAACAGCGCAAACATGCGGTTGTAAGTCATCACAGGAGGTTTCTGGTCCAGCAGGTGGTCTTCGAACGCCCGCCAGAACAGGCTCAGTGCCTCAAAGAAAAACCGGTCCGGATCATCCTTGGCGAAGCTCATGCGCCCGACGGCATCCGGCACATCCAGGCCCAGATTCTCGATAAAGCCTGCGGCCGCGACGAAACAGTCGAGCAATGGCGCCGAGGCCAGTTCTCCCTTGACCTTGTAATCGAAGCCGGGGCCAGCACTGGCATCACCGGCCAGGGTCGCCAGAACCCGGCGAGAAGATTCGTAGCTATCTAACCAAATCAAAGGTTTACGGCAGAAAGCTTGAAACAGGGTGCGCTTGACCGCCCACTCTGCACGCAAGCTGAGCTTGGCGTTGGGTCGGCAGACCTGCGGGTTTTCCCGGGGGTCAAAACCCAGCACCACCCAAGCATCCAGACTGGGGATGTAACCATGGCAGTGGAAGGTCGAGCCATTGATGTCGAACGTCTGCCGATTCGGCTCGATGCCTTTGATCGGCCAGGCGCCCGCGCGAAACCAGAGGTCTTCGATCGCATCGCACAGTTCCTCATCGCGCCTGGACGCCAGTTCGGTGACGGCCATGCGCTTCTGCACATCAGGATGGTCTCGTTCCAGCTCCTTGAGCTGCAAACCGGCACGCGACAGCGGCTGAATCAACTGACGAAACCGCTCGTCCTCGGTGAATAAACGGTGGTAACAGGCATTGAGTTGCTGGCGCTGCGCATCGTTGATGCGCAGGTCGAACGGATTGCTGTCCGCCTCCTCTTCGCCTGCGGGTGAACGCTGGCTGAGATTTTCGAAGGCCTGCAAACGCTCGAATCCCGCCAAGCTGCGCACCATGGGCAAAATTCGCGAGTGGAACGTGCGCACCAGCTCCCGCGCTTGCCTGAGGCTCAACGTCAATCCCCAAAGCGCAAACACTTCAATCAGTTTATCGATGAAGTCCTTGCGCGACTCGCGGGTGAAGGTGACCACGGTCATCGAATCCAGCTCAAAACCCAGGTAATGACTCAGCAGCAGAATGCGCAACACCAGCGTGGTCGACTTGCCGGCACCCGCGCCGGCCACCACGGAAGTCGACGGCGTATCGCTGAAAATCATCTTCCATTGCGCGGCGCTGGGCTGAGCGTGTCCGGGCAGCAAACGGCCGACATCCGCTTTCATGCGTTTTTTCAGTTCAGCCGTCAGCGGCAGGCGCCAGTCGTCGAACAAATGGTTATCAACACTGGGCGGCCGATGTTCGGTGCTGCGGCTGTCGCGGATCAACAGGACCTGACGCCCCTCTTCCAGCCCCTCGAGCTTACCCTCCTTGAAACCGTACTCGACGCCGGCCGTGTGGCCGCTGCGAAACCCATCCGCTTGGCCGTGCAGCCAGGACGCACGGTGCTGGGCGCGCAGACGGGTCAGTCCGTGGCCGAAGAAGCGTGCGGCCAGACGCTTGAACCAAGGCATCTCGGCCAGTGAACGAAGTTCGGGGGGCAGTTCGGGGGTGTGTTGCGCCACGCTGACGGGCTCCAGTGTCTGAGGCTGTTGGCGGCTATGGTGTCTGTATTCGCCGGCAAGTTCTAGCGAAATGCTTACGGGTCATTGGTTTAGGTGACGAAGTGAAGGTGAGATAAGACCATTACCAGCGCCCAACTGATCAAAAAACCGGATCATCATGCCGCAGTTTTTACGCTTTTTATCGATGGTTAACTGATAGATGATCGCCTCCATCAACCATGGGACACAGCCCATGGCGAACTTTTCGAGGCGACGAAGATGCTGGAACTCAGACCTTTCAACTCCCTGGGCGGTGCTCACCACGGCTGGCTGGATGCCCATCACCACTTTTCCTTCGCTGAGTACTACGACCCGAACCGCATGAGTTGGGGCAACCTGCGGGTGTGGAACGACGACATCATTGCCCCCGGCACTGGCTTCCCTCAGCATCCGCACCGCGACATGGAAATCATCACCTATGTCCGCGAAGGTGCGATTACCCATCAGGACAACCTGGGCAACAAGGGCCGAACCGAAGCGGGCGACGTGCAAGTGATGAGTGCTGGCACCGGCATCGCTCACAGCGAATACAACCTGGAAGACAAGCACACGAAAATCTTCCAGATCTGGATTCTTCCTACCGAAACCGGCGCACCGCCGTCATGGGGCGCGAAACCTTTCCCCAAGGGGCAGCGTGAAGGCTTCGTGACACTCGCCAGCGGCAAGGCTGGCGACGATCAAAGCCTGCGCATTCGCGCCAATGCTCGTTTGGTCGCGGCCAACATCAAGGCTGGCGAAACCGCAGAGTATCGGCTCGATGAAGGTCGTCGCGCCTACCTGGTTCCGGCGACCGGCGTGATCGACGTCAACGGTTTACGCGCTCAGGCGCGCGATGGCGTGGCGGTGGCCCATGAGCAGGTGCTGACAGTCACAGCCATCGAGGACAGCGAAATCGTGCTGGTGGATCTGGCGTAAATCGCAGGCAAAAAAAGGGGCGACCTTGAGGTCGCCCCTTTTTTTGTGCTGTCACTGGCCGGAAATGGCGCCATCCACCAGTGTTTGCGCTTCTGCCACCAATTGCTTGAGGTGGTCCTCACCGACGAAGCTTTCGGCGTAGATCTTGTAGATGTCCTCGGTACCCGATGGACGCGCCGCGAACCAGCCGTTTTCAGTCATCACCTTCAGGCCTCCGATGGCCTGATCGTTGCCCGGCGCATGACTGAGAATGCGCTGGATCGGCTCACCGGCCAGCTCAGTCGAGGTCACCTGCTCGGGCGACAGCTTGCTCAGCAGGGCTTTCTGCTGTGGGTTGGCCTTGGCGTCGACGCGAACCGAGAACGGCTCGCCCAGTTCATCGGTCAGCGCGCGGTAAGCCTGGCTTGGATCGCGACCGGTACGCGCGGTCATTTCGGCGGCGAGCAATGCCGGAATCAGACCGTCCTTGTCGGTACTCCAGACACCGCCGTCCTTGCGCAGGAACGATGCGCCGGCGCTCTCTTCCCCACCAAAACCGAGCGAACCGTCAAACAGACCGTCAGCGAACCACTTGAAGCCGACCGGCACCTCGTACAGGCGACGCCCCAGACGCTTGGCAACGCGATCGATCAGGCCACTGCTGACCACGGTTTTACCCACCGCCGCATCGGCGCGCCATTGCTCACGGTTCTGGAACAGATAATCAATGGACACGGCCAGGTAATTGTTCGGCGCGAGCAAGCCACCGGATGGCGTAACGATGCCATGGCGATCGTGGTCAGGGTCGCAAGCGAACGCGACGTCGAAACGCTCTTTGAGGCCGATCAGACCTTGCATGGCATGGCTGGACGACGGGTCCATGCGGATCTGCCCGTCCCAGTCGACGGTCATGAAACGAAACGTCGAATCGACTTCTTTGTTCACCACATCAAGATCAAGACGATAGTGCTCGGCAATGGCGGACCAGTAGCGCACCCCTGCTCCGCCCAGCGGATCGACGCCCAGACGCAGTTTGGCGTCACAGATGGCGTCGAAATCGATGACGTTGATCAGGTCGGCAACGTAGGTGTTCAGGTAATCGTGACGATGGGTGGTGTTGGCCTTGAGTGCCTGCTCGTAGCTGATGCGCTTTACACCCGCCAGTTTGTTGGCGAGCAATTCGTTGGCCTTGGCTTCGATCCACTTGGTGATGTGCGTATCAGCCGGACCGCCATTGGTCGGGTTGTATTTATAGCCACCGCTTTGTGGCGGGTTGTGCGACGGTGTAATGACGATACCGTCAGCCAGACCCGAGGTACGGCCACGGTTATAGCAAAGAATGGCGTGGGAGATCGCCGGCGTTGGCGTGTACTCATCGCCTTCGGCAATCATCACGGTGACACCGTTGGCAGCAAGTACTTCCAGTGCGCTCGCCCCGGCCGGGGTCGACAGTGCATGCGTGTCGATGCCAACGAACAGCGGACCGGTGATGCCCTGGGCTTCGCGGTACAGGCAAATCGCCTGGCTGATGGCCAGCACGTGCCATTCATTGAAACTCAAGTCGAAGGAGCTGCCCCGGTGGCCGGATGTACCGAACGCCACACGCTGGGTGGAAACCGATGCATCAGGCTGGCCGGTGTAATAGGCCGTAACCAGTCGCGGGATGTCGACCAACAAGTCTGCCGGTGCCGGTTTGCCCGCAAAAGGACTGAGTGTCATGCAAAACCTCTGAAATCGAGTGGTTCAGGAAATACAGCGCAGTTTACTGGCAGTTTGACCGCGGGGCGAAGGGATGTTTCCGAAGTGCGCCCGATGTTTTTTAACGTTATCCACGCTGGGACAAGCGCAAGGCATCGCCCAGCAAGCCGATGACAGTGCCCAGATCGCGCTCGCCATGCCCCAGCGAGCTCAAACGCAGGTAATCGCTGTGCAATCCCTCGAGACTGAACAGCGATCCCGGCGCAACGATGATTTGCTGCCTGAGCAGACGATGAAACACACGTTCCATGTCCACCGGACGTAACGACCCCACCCAGACGGTCGCCCCACCCTGCGGTTCGACCATGTGCAGCGCGTCCACCAGGCGCTCGCGCAATAACTGAATCAACTGCGTGCGACGCTCCTTGAGCATTCGCCGCAGGACGGCCAGATGTTGGTCCAGCCGTCCGCTTCCCAGGAGTCTGGCAATGGCTTTCTGGCGGATCGGCGACAGGCGAAACGCACGCAGCAGAAAATGTCGCTGCAGCTCGCTGCGCCAGTGGCGCGATAGCACAAAACCGAACGGCGCCTCGGCACCCATGAATTTCTCGAATGTTGAAAACACCAGCAGGCGATCAGGATCAAGCCAGTCACGCAGACGCTGGCCGCTGCCCGATTCATCGAGTTCGCTATAACAATCGTTCTCCAGCACCCAAGTGCCGTGGCAGCCCAGCAGATGGGCGATAGCCTGGCAGTTGGCCGCAGATAACAGATTGCCCTGAGGCATGCTCAGCGCGGATGACAACAGAACCAGCTTGACCGGTTCACGTTTGAGCAACCCCTCCAGCGCCATCAGATCCAGCGCACCCTCGGCCAGCACGGGCAGCTCGATGACCCGCACTTCGGCCGCATCCAGCAGGCGCAGGATTACCCAGTCGCAAGGCGACTCCACCACCACAGTCGCCTGACGCAATTGCAGTACCGAGATCAGGATTTCCAGTACGCCACGCAGGTCGGCGCCAACGTAAACGTCATCGGCATACCAGCAGTTGGCCGTGGAGGTGGTGTAGCGTGCGGCCAGCACCGTGCGCAATTCCAGCTCGCCGCAGGGCTGCGCGATCGTTTGCAATTGTCGTGGATACTGACGCAAGAGTTCTCGCTCAAGCGTCAACAAGGGGCTATCCAACGGTTGCAGCGAAGCCGGCTCGTCGGCGCTCAACACACACATCCCTGGGCGACGGGCGTTGACGTACACGGTTTCGAGCAGATCACTACCACTGTCGGGCGTGTCTGTCGCCAAAAGCGCTGGTGCGTAATAGCCCGACTTGGCGATTGAGTACACCCGGCCCTCTTTTTCCAGCAAGGAGTACGCGTACTGCACGGTCGAGATCGACACATTCAGCCGGTCTGCCAATTGCCGCAATGAAGGCATGCGCACCGGCGCATGACTTCCCGCTTCTTCAATCAGCATCGTCAGATACCGGTAGACCGCCTGATAAACGAAGTCATTTTCCCGCGGCGCTTTCACAACGCCGGTTCCGTAAACACCGACGCAAATCCTGACAAATGGCTCACACTCAGCTTTCCGTCGACCGCTCGACTGCCGGCACAGTCCCCGTCCCGCCCTGGCAACCATCGCGTGATGCACTTTCGCGCACGGCCGAGATTTGCACCGGCCCCATTGCATAGAGACGTTCGATCAAGACGGTCGGCAATCCGCTGACGTCGGTCATCCACTTCAGAACTTGCTCCGGTGCCTGCAAGCCCTGCATTGCACGGTGCAGCTCCGGCATCGCGACCAGCATCCCCGGATGGCAATTGCGCAGGAACCGTTCAAGACCGGCACCTGCATCGATGAACGGCGCGAACAGCAGGCACGTCAGCTGCACTTCATTAAGGTCGAAGCTCTTCAACAGATAACTCTCTGCCGCGTGCAAATGGTCAGATGGCTGCACATTGCCGAGGCATGCCAGCAACTGCTCGCAAACCGGCTCGGGCACTGACTCCTTACGCATCCTGACCAACCGCGCCTCGAGGTAATCACTGACGCCCGCCTGATACGTCCGCCCCTCAATGAACTGTGCATGCAACCCGCGCAAATGCGCCGAAACCAACGGGTCCGCGAAGGGCTCGTCACAGGGGTAAAGCGTCAGGTCATCGGCATCGAACTCGAGAAAATCGCCAAGCAGCGGCCAGCGCTCCTCAGGCCCGCCGACGATCATGTCGTTGATGTCGATGATGTCGATGAAGTGGGCACGCCGGCAGGTTTCAAATTGGCCTTCGGGACGCCATTGCGCACGTTCTTCCTCGATATTGAACCCACGGTAAAAGTCATTACCCAGCCCGTCGAGCAGCGCGAACAGCATGTCGAATCCGGCGCCACCCGGCAGCGGACCGGCCAGCCCTACCCGCTGCACTGCACGATTCAATCCGTCGATAAAGTGCTGCTGGCTGGCTGTCGATTCGGTACTGACCATGGCATCGACGCCGTTATTCCAGCGGGCAATCTGGCCGTAATAATCGGCCGCTGCCAGGTAAGCGTCATCCCATAGTTCCAGCGTTTCAATCCAGTTGCGGCAATGGCCGACCAGCATCAGATTGATGCGGCTGGCCTCGCGCCCCGCCTCGCTGACGGGCGCACGATGGTCGAACGGCAAAACCTCGCAGTGGTCCACCATCAGCAATTCGACCCGAGGATCGTCGTAAAGGAACAGCGCACTGTAGCTGCGGTGCATGTTCTGCAAGGCCGCGGGACGTTCGCCATTCCAACGCAGCGTTGCCACGCGCAGCTGGAAGGTCGCCGGGGCACGCCCAGCGATACTCAACTGCGCCGCCCGAAGCAAGGCCAGCGTGTAGCAGCTGTCGCGAGACCCGGACTGATTCACCAGCACCTTGAAATGCCCGATGTTATCCATGCCGCCAGCCGCTGCGACCAGGCGCTGGATCAATAACTGCAATGCAGTGCGTTCTGCGCGCGAGAAGAAACCCAGCAAGCGTTGTAACACTTGCTGGTAGACATAGTTCATTGCCTGATCATGGATCGTGCTCATCAGTATTTACCCGGAATCGAAATTTCACGCCATGCAGACTGGAGTCTCTGCTGCATGGCAATTCATCAATAAGTAATAGACGCCCAAATGCTAACACTTACAAAGTTGTAGTCACTTGAAACACTTGAGCGCAGAAAAGCTCGAAAATCAGCCATCTCCTAGCTCTATCTATTTGTTTTTTATGTGTTTTTTATATCGCGAAAATATCCTAGTAAACTTCCGACAAGGTCCGACGCCAAATGAGTACAAGAAAAAGAGAAGCAGTTTCGGAATATGCCTACAGCAATTAAACAGAACCTGACAAAGCGAATAACGCTAGCCGTTTGATATTGCCGGAGACAAATTGAATGCACAGCCATGGCTCATTCCTTGAGATGAAAGTAATCACTCAATTATCAGGGCTTACATTGTGATTAGTAGATACAGATCAACAGGAAAAACCAGCTCAGTTGCTGAGCGGCGAGAAAATCCCGGATCAGAGAGGAGTGTATTTCAACGCGGCATAAACGCAAAAGAGTCCGTGGGGCCACGGACTCTGGTAGCCGGCGTTACGCCGGTTCGACTTGAAGGGCAACCCGCTCGCGGCAAGGGCATTCGTCCATGTAGCGGTGAGCTTCGACGAACTCGTTGAACGCGAACACGCGAGTCTTGAGCGGCAGCAACACACGGTCAGCGGTCAACTGGTTGATGTCGCGCAGGGCACGTTGCAGGGCGACGTGATCCTGAGTGATGCCCAGTTCCGGCTTGCCAGTGAAGTTGCCGATGCAGTGCACAAAGAACTGGATGTTCTTCTGGAACGCTGCACACGCCGGGAATGGCGTCTGGTTACCACCCTGCAGGCCGTACAAGACGAGGCTGCCGCGCGGTGCGAGAACATCGCCAAGCAATGACATCTGCGGGCCGCCAAGGCCATCGAAGACTACATCGACGCCACGGTTGTCGGTGATCTTGTTGATGCGCATCAACAGATCTTCTTCCTCGGTGACAATCACCTTTTCCGCGCCGAGGGACAGCAGATACTCGCGCTCTTCCGCCGTTTTGGTCGCGGCAATGACCCGCACGCCCAGCGCCTTGCCCAACTGGACAAACGAGGGGCCGGCGCAATGACTCGCGTCGGTGACCAGGGCAAACTGCCCGGGCTTGACCCGCGCCAGATCGGCGTAGGCAAAGTAGGCGATCAACAGCGGCGTGTAATGCACGCTGGCTTCGATCGGGCTGAGTACATCCGGGTAACGGGTCAGCGCGGTACGCGGCAACACGATCGACTCGCCGTAAACCGGATAGTCGTTCGGGCTTTCGGCCGGGAAACTGGCGACTTTGTCACCGACGCTGAGGTCTTCGACATCGGCGCCGACGGCAGTGACCACCCCCGCCATTTCATGACCCAGGCCCGAAGGCAGCCGTGCCTGTGACGAGGCCAGGTTCTGACGCCATAACGTGTCGTACCAGCTGATGCCGATCGCCTCGACACGCACCTGCACTTCGCCAGGACCTGGCTGAGCGGCCGCATGCTCTTCGCATTTGAGCACCTCGGCCGGACCAAACTTGTGAAAACGGATCGTGCGGGACATCGCAAACCTCGTCAAAGTAACCTCTAATGCCATGAACTCTATCTGGGCTTTTGACCCAAGACCATCAGTGGCTATTAATAGTCGACATGCCTGTCATTGATTCCGCAGCAGAAGCGGCACGGGCACAAACGTTGAAAAAACTGTGGTCGCCGTCTCGGTAAAGCTGAATTTTCCGGTGCAGAGTACCAGCCTTTCCCCGTAAGATTCATGCCGGCCATTGTTCTCATATGGCCGCTCTCGTCAAGCTTGATGACTCTGCCAGGACTCCAGATGAATCGTAATGACCTGCGTCGTGTCGACCTGAACCTGCTGATCGTGTTCGAAACATTGATGCACGAACGCAGTGTGACTCGGGCCGCGGAAAAGCTCTTCCTCGGCCAACCGGCCATCAGCGCGGCGCTTTCTCGCCTGCGCAGCCTGTTCGATGATCCGCTGTTCGTGCGCACTGGGCGCAGCATGGAGCCCTCCGCCCGCGCGGTGGAAATCTTCGCCCTGCTCTCGCCTGCCCTCGATTCGATTTCCACTGCGGTCAGCCGCGCCGCGGATTTCGATCCGGCGACCAGCACCTCGGTGTTCCGCATCGGCCTGTCCGATGACGTCGAGTTCGCCCTGCTGCCGATGCTGCTCAAACGTCTGCGCGCCGAAGCGCCGGGCATCGTGCTCGTCGTGCGGCGGGTCAATTACATATTGATGCCGGGCCTGCTGGCCTCCGGCGAGATCTCCATCGGCGTCAGCTACACCACCGACCTGCCGGCCAACGCCAAACGCAAAGTCTTGCGCCGCAGCGCCCCGAAACTGCTGCGCGCCGACACGGTGCCGGGCCCGTTGAGCCTGGATGATTACTGCGCGCGGCCGCATGCGCTGGTGTCGTTCGCCGGCGATCTCAGTGGTTTTGTCGATGAAGAACTGGAAAAGCTCGGACGCAAACGGCACGTCGTGCTGGCGGTGCCACAGTTCAACGGGTTGGGGACACTGCTGGCGGGCACAGACATCGTCGCGACTGTCCCGGATTACACAGCAGAAGCCCTGACCGCGGCTGGCGGTCTGCGCGCCGAGGATCCACCGCTGCCCACGCGCACCTTCGAACTGCACATGGCATGGCGCGGCTCGCAGGATAACGATCCGGGCGAGCGTTGGTTGCGGTCGCGGATTCAGATGTTTTTTGGGGATCCTGATAGTCTTTAGGCGTCGTCGGGCAGACTGTTTAGCTGGTCATTTCTGCCTTTCCACAAACCATGGAGCTCCATTCACTTCCAGTGGATTGCTACATTGGGGGCACATCTGAGGGCATGCTTTGGATGGTTTGAAAAGGATGCCCCCAGCCTTAGGCCAAGTGGGCTATTGATGAGGATGGATGCACGGAGGGAGATATGAACCCTCGGCCCTACCCCGTATCAATGGCCGAGCCGTAGTGAGCCCACCACCCACCACGCTGGACAAATGCGTGCAAATGTAAAAAATTATGATGGCATAATGCCTCGGCAACCGGCAAAATCCACACGTTCCCAACGGATTTGAAGGACCGCTTCCGATGACATGGCCAGTCACGCTGAAACTCGACAGCGCAGCCTACCCGCTCAGCGTGGTGCAACGCGCCGCTTACTCCCTGGCCGACACTGTCGCGATCCAGGTCGGTATTGAAGCCAATCAGATAAGCCTCACGGCCCACCCCGCTGAAGCAAGGCTAACGCTTTCCCCGGAGCAGGCTCACTCGCTGATCCTCCAGCATCTGAACGACTTCGCCCTACGCGACCATATCAACCGCGAAACAGCAGCGTTGCGCGAAGTCCTGGCTCGAGCCGCGCTCGCTGGATGTGGGATTTCGCAGTGACACTGATCGCGACAGACGCCAAGCACTACCGCTTGCTGCCTTTTCGATTCATGCGCATGAACACGGGACATGACCGTGACATCCTGCTCACCTCCGATACCGGTGAGTACATGCACGTGAACGACGCGCAATTACGAGCCCTCAGTTACTTCGACGTTCAAGCAAGTACGCCTTTTTACAAGGACCTGCTGGCCCGCCACTTCATCTACGAACCAGGCCGCCACGACCCGTTCCCGGAAATGGCCGCGCAGTATCGCAGCCGCAAGGACTTCCTCTTCCAGGGCCCTGCACTGCACTTGTTCGTGGTTACATTGCGCTGCAACCACACCTGCCAGTACTGCCAGGTGTCGCGGGCCCCTCTGGGAGGATCCGGCCACGACCTGTCGGAAGCGGATGCACAGGCGGCGGTCGATCGCCTGTTCGAATCGAACGCTCCCGCCCTGGCTGTGGAGTTTCAGGGTGGCGAGCCGCTTCTAGCCTTCGAGCGCGTCCGCCAGATTGTCGAATGGGTCGTTGACCGGAACGTGGTCGAACAACGGGATATCCAGTTCGTCATCACCACCACGCTGCACCACCTGACGGAGGAAATACTCGACTTCGCAGAACAAAATCGCATCCAGTTTTCGACCTCGCTCGATGGGCCGGCGCCCTTGCACAATGCCAACCGCCCTACTCCGTCACGAGACTCCTACGAACGCACTGTAAAAGGCATCCAGTGGGTCCGTGAGCGCCTTGGCCATGATGCAGTTTCCGCGCTGACCACGCTGACTTCAAGAAGCCTCGAACAACCCGAAGCGATCATCGATGAGTATGTAAACCAGGGCTTCTCCAGCATCTCGCTTCGGCCTCTGAGCCCTTATGGGTTTGCCACCAAGAGTGCCCATCGACTTGATTACCCTATTGAGCGATACCTGGCCTTCTACAAGAAGGCACTGGCCTATTTGCTGCATGTCAACCAACAGGGCGTATACCTCTCAGAGAGTTATACGAGCCTGTTGCTGAAGAATATCCTGACACCCTTCTCCTCCGGCTATGTAGACCTGCGCTCCCCTGCTGGCGCAGGCACTGCGGCGCTAGTTTACAACTATGACGGTTACGTCTATCCCTCGGACGAAGCCCGAATGTTGCTGGAGATGGGTGAAGACGGCTTGAGGCTCGGCACCGTGCAGCAACCTTTGTCTGAATTACTCGCATCGCCCGTTATGAATGCGTTGCTCGCCAGTGGTGTAGCAGAGGCGCTGCCGGGCTGCTCCGACTGCGCACTTGTCCCGTACTGTGGTGCTGACCCCGTCGAACACTATGCCCGCCAAGCTGACCCGATCGGACACCGAGTGTTCAGCAGCTTCTGCGAGAAGAACATGGGGCTGCTGAAGCATCTTTTCGGCTTGCTTTACGATGGCGACGACAACGTGCAGAGGGTACTGCTGTCTTGGTTGAACAGGCGCTCTTACAACGATGTCCGGTTTCCGGGTTATCGGGGCTGATGGCGATGCTTCGCAAAGAGACCCACTTCGAAATCCATCACCTGAATGAGCCGAAACTGCTCAAGGTCATCACTCTGGATGAGTTCATCGAACAAGGCCTGGCTGTTTGTGCCGGAAGCGCTGAATTCGGTGACCTGCTGCTTTGGCTGCCAAACGAAGAGCGGCTACGGAGCCCGCATCTGCTCTCATTACCAGTAGGTGGATTCCTGATCCCGGAGCCATTGATCGGCGACTTCGACAGCGCGCGGCCACACCTGCACACGCCTAAAGATGCGGATGTCGTTCAGCCCGGAGATGTCATTGCCATCACACCAGACAACGCGATGGTGCGAGTGCTCTATCGACGAGGCTCAGACAGCAACCTGCTGTTCATGACTGATCGTTGCAACAGCCTCTGTCTGATGTGCTCGCAGCCGCCAAAAGATATCGATGACCGTTGGCACATCGAGGAGAACCTACGGCTGATCGACCTGATGGACCCGGGCGAGGAAAATCTGGGAATCAGCGGCGGAGAACCCACGCTTTATCGCGACGGCCTGCTCGAAATCCTGGCCAAGTGCAAAACCGTTTTGCCGCAGAAATCCATTCATGTGCTCAGCAACGGGCGTCTGTTCCAAGACCCGAGCTGGATCGCAGCGCTCTCAGCCATTGGCCACCCTCAGTTGAGCTGGGGCATCCCGCTGTATGCCGACAATGCCGAAGACCATGACCATGTGGTGCAGGCTCCAGGCGCGTTCAGCGAAACGCTGCAAGGTCTTTACAACCTGGCGCGCGCCAACCAGATCATCGAGATACGCGTGGTACTCAATCGCCTGACCACGCCACGTTTGCCAGAGCTCGCCCACTACGTGTTCAGGAACCTGCCCTTCGTGCGGCATGTTGCGCTAATGGGTATCGAAAGTACCGGCCTGGCCAGGAAGAACTACGAAGAACTGTGGATCGACCCGCTGGACTATCAGGAGTCGTTGAGCCAGGCCGTGTATTTCCTGTTCAACCGCGGAGTGCCGGTTTCGATCTATAACTTGCCCCTGTGCCTCATCCCCGCCCACCTCTCGCGTTTCGCCCGCCAGAGCATCTCGGACTGGAAGAACCTGTTCATCGATACCTGCCAGCAATGCGCTGCCGTCGAACATTGCTCTGGCTTCTTCAAATCCCATACTGACCGCTGGCAGAGCCGCGGCGTACAACTACTATCGACCGAGGCCTTTAGCGCCTATGCAAGGAGTGCACATTGAAATTGCTCGACCGCTGGAAAGTCCTGATCAGTGGGATCAGCTTGCTGCCAATGGCTGGTACTACCCTGGCACAGACGGGCCATCTGTCACTCGCCGATGCGAACTGGCAACCCAACGACAAGCTACAGCCCCCAGTATTTGCCGATACGCTCAATGCGCCAGACACCGTCAACATCTATGCGGCACATCGCTCGCACAGTTCTCACCGGTCCCACAGTTCGCACAGTTCTCATTACAGCGGCTCGGGTGGCTATAGCGCACCTCGCTACTACAGCCCACCCGCTACCAGCACCCGAAGCTACAGCGCGCCGAGTGCTTCGAGCAGCACCTCAAGTGGCAACAGCCTTTATCAGTCGTCTGGCACTACCAGCGGGACAAGTTCAAGCACTTCAAAAAGCCGCGCGACCAATGAACAGAAAAGCAACTTGGTCACCCGTGTGCAGACGGCGCTCATGGTCCGCCAGTATTACCAAGGCACCATTGATGGTGTGATGGGCAAAGCGACACGTGGTGCTTTGATGGCCTTTCAGATGGACAGTGGGCTGACCGTGAATGGCCGGATGGATACGCCATCGCTGAATGCGTTGGGTATCAAGATTCCATAAGTCGATTTAGGTTAAAGCTGCGCTTACTGATGAGCAATACGTATGGATACAGAAATGGCAAGGATTGACCTGAAAGTCCCCTTCTCAGAAAAAGATGAAGCGAAATCACTCGGTGCCAGATGGGACCCAAGCCTGAAGACTTGGTACATCCCCGAGGGGGTCGACATCGCCCCCTTGGCTCAATGGCTGCCCGTAACAGAACACGCAGACTTGGAGCACGGACCTGAATTTTGTGTAAGAGCACCGTATTACTACGTCATGGAGTCCGTGTGCGACTGCTGGGGCTGCTCTAATTTGACCCGCGTGTTTTCATTTAAGCTGCCCGAGCAACACGAAGAGTTCGATTACTACGAGGATGAGGACGAAGATTTCGCGCTCACAAGCAACCTCGGCGAATGGAAGTGCCATGGATATCGCGGAACAGTCTCCAACATCGCCAGCCTCTCTCCCTTGGTCACGAAGCAGATCCATCACTTCACCAACAAGTTCAAGCAGGCCTACAGCAAAACGGTAGGCAGCCGTTACCTGATGAATCACTGCGAAAACTGCGGAGCCAAGCTCGGCGATTGCTTCATGCACAGCGAACCTGGTGGAGCTTTCTTCCCAACCTCACCACAAGAAGCTCAGCGGATGACTCTCATAAGAATCAACGAGCGGTTCGACGCCAACTGCAGCGTCGGCTTTGCATCCGAAGATTTTTTCGACTGGATGCAGGTTCGCGAAGAACCCTAATTACCCTATCCAATCCCGTGCCGCCCGAGGACCTCACGCGCCTCAGGCCCACCTGCGGAGTATTGAGTAAAAATCAGTAGAAGGCGCTGCATTGATGGCAAGGATGATTCCTGACCACAGACCTTGCGACACTAACAGCAAGGGTGAACGAGATTTCTACACCAGCTTCAAAACGGAGCTACCGGACGACTACGTTGTCATCCATAGCCTTCCTTGGCTCTGCTCAGCTGTGAACAAGGATGCCCCTCAAGCAAAGCCGTCTGGAGAGATCGATTTTTTGATCGGCCATCCGAAAAAAGGGCTGCTCGTGCTTGAAGTGAAGAGCGGCGAATACGGCGTTAGGAAATTCTGTTGCAGACGAAAAAAGAATCAACGAAGAATCGATCTCTATTGCAACAGTTGATGCAAATGCTGTTGCCAAGCGGTTGAGAACGTAGATTTGCCCTTTACCTTGATCAGGAGTTATGAATGGAAGGCGTTGAAGACAGCGTAATCGAGCGCTTCAGGAAGAACCTGCGCTCGGCTTGTCAATCGATGGGGCATGTTGACATGAATGCGCCGGTCAATGCAGCCGACAGGAAACTGAATGCGGATGAGTTTTTCGCCGTCGGGGAGCACTTCTTTCTCATCGAGTTCAAATCTGCAAAACACACGTTGAAAAGCGAATCCGTGAAGCAGTCGGCCTGCACCCTCTGTGCTCGACTGAGAACAAGCACAAACTTCAAAGCCCTGCACGATCAGGCCCACTTCGTGGCCTGGGGCGTCAAACAACGTTTATCAAACCTGCGATGCGAAATGGGAGTCTACCGGTCTCTTGTTTGTTGCAGAGAGGTTCTCGCCTTCTGCGATGCCGTGAAGGATCTCTCATCAGAAGGTCAGCACCACGAAGCAGAAAGCTACCTCAGAAAAAATATCAAAAGCATAGGTCTCACCGCCGAAAATTTTTCACGTTATCTGAGGTGGCTGCTTATGCAGCCGAGTGATGCGATAAAAGACGACAAGATCGGGCTTAAACTGTTTGGCTACAGCTACACGGATGGCATCGAGGAGCAAACGTTTCTTACATACAACGATCTATTTTCCTGGGCCGCACAGGCAAGAGCATTTCAGATCCAGCCACGTAGTCCTGACAACAACTCATCGGACCCAAGTCCTTGACCTGACTAACTTTCTCTGTTTTCGCAGGACACCGCGTGCCTGCTATCCGCAGCAGCCCCTCGCCCGCGCGGACCGCCGCCCGCGGGTATTTTTCCTCGTTGAACTACACCGTATGGAGACCGAAAGTTCAAGAATAGGCCGTTTATCCGAAGATGGTCGGACGTGACGCCTTGCGCCGCCGTTTTGCACTCGCCGGTTCGCGGCGCCCATTGCCCATGACCTTCTCACTGCCAGTCTCATCACCGAAGTGGGTGGGCAAATTGGTTGGCTGGCTCCAGGAATGTGTTTCGAGTTCAGACGTCCGGTGTACCCGGGAGACCAGTGTTGCGCGGCCCACGACTTGATCGCCTGAAATGAGTCAATGGATGCCCAACGTTCAGTTTGTAGCAGCATCGTGTGCAGACTCGACATGGGGGCGCCTGGATCACGAGCCTGAAACAGGGCGTAGCTTCGTCACCAAAACTCGAAGCGTCTCCTTGTGGCTTTCAAGCCCCTCCCTTGCGAGTTCGTACTCTTGTACGGCGCTGGTTCGCCCGGAATCTCTGCCATTTTGAATCTGTCTACCTAGCAGTAACTGTTTTTCGTGCATTGCCCGAATTGCCACCCATAAAGCCTCTTCAATCGTTTCGCTTTGGGCTTGTAATAATGCGGTGGAGGTATAGCCATGCCCAGTGTGGCAACGAAAGCGCGGGGGCGAAGCTCCCAGCTCCCATAATGAGCCCCCGCATTCTGGGCAAGACAATCCTGAGACCTTACCTATCGCATCTAAAGCATATGCTCCACCTGAACTTAGATCTTCAGTAAGGTCGTGTTCAGTAGCATACGGTTCGATGCGACTAAACGTCCGGGCTGGCGGAGCTTCAGTAGCGCGCTGCTGGATAGTTCGCCCCAGAGCATTGCCCAGTTCGCCCAGCGGCAAGCAGACATCCACCTCAACATGACGGAGAGCGCTCGCAGGCATGGAAGGAGCTTCAGCTGTCTTTGGATCTTGAGCAAACGCCATGCCTCCGTAAGCCTTGATCGCCTGAAGGCCGACGACCCCATCATCAAGCTCACCCGTGAGGATCACTCCTATTGTTCTGTCCCCGTAGCTGATGGCAGCGGATCGGAACATGGGATCAATTGCAGGGCGAGAATGGTTTTCTTTAGCGCTCCGGACCAGCCGTATCGTTCCGCGTTTGATCAGTAGGTGTCGATCCGGTGGTGCAACATAAATACGACCGCTCTTTATTTTTTCTCCGGACAAGGCGAAGTCGACATCCAGGGAGGTCGCCGTAGCAAGAAGACGTGGCAGCAAACTCGGTTGGTCGCCTATGTGCATCGTTATAAAAACCGAAGCGTCCAGGTCGGCTGGAAGCTGTTCAAGCAATGTTCGCAACGCCTCTAATCCACCGCTGGAAGCACCGATCACAATGATTTGGTCCACAGAGCTGTCTTGCTGCATCGGAACGTCCCTGCTGGTAACTGTGCCGCCTATGAAAATGTCGAAACTGCGGGCACCTTCTGAACATTCCGGTATGCCACATATCTCGTGCGGTCCCATTTAGCGACCCGCTTTTTTGTTCTGACAGGTGAGCGTTTACGAAGGTTCAGCGTGCGCGCAGCATTACGGCGGCACGAACGCGCTGAATACCAAACACCGTCATGCGAAGGAATTCCTCATGGCTAACCGGCAAGTGCTGGCAGTCCAGGCCGCGTTTCAGCTTGCTATGGTCGATATCTGGGTCATGCAGGTACACGAACTCATCGTCGCAGCCTGTAATGATCACCCAGTGCGGGGCTTTCAATCGGGTGAATCGATAGCTGCTGATCAGCACCACTGGCCTGAATCCGGCTTTCAATGCAGCGCCGACGTCCAGAGAAGAGGCGAGAACCTGTTTAACACTTGTTTCAGCCAAGTCTTGGGCAAACCCTTCCTCCACCAGCTTCATGATGGACTTCTTCTGCGGGCTACGTACGCCGTGCAGAAAAAGCGAGCCCGAATGACTGACTTCCAGACGCACGTCATAACCGCGTCGCCATGCCGCCAACGCCATTCCTTGGGGGCTGCAGCCACCGTGCCCTGCTGTCATGAAAACGGTGGTCGCCTCGCGCCAGAGTTGTATCTCCTCCGAGCGACTCATGGGACGGCTCGCGTCGATCGCTGCCATGGCCATTAGCAGACACGCAGCGCCGCACGTGAAATCGGTGGTCTGCTGGTAATAGGGCACCTGGCGTGCGGGTGTTGGAGCATCACACAGGATGCGTTTCTCGTAGCGCACCGCCTCAGCGTGATCTTCGTAGTAGTTCTCGACGATTGCGAATCGATGGAACCCATTCGCTTCATAGAGCCGAATGGCGGCGGGGTTATCAGCGCGCACCTCCAGCCGCAGCCATGCGCAATTGCGCGCTAACGCGCAGGCCTGGGCTTCATCCAGCAGACGCTGGCCAAGGTTATGCCCTCGCCATGCGGGGCTGACGGCAATGGAATACAAGCGTCCAAGCGAAGTGCCTCGGTGAAAAAGCACCAAGACATATCCGGCCAGTTTTTCGCCCGAGGTGGCGACGATCAGAGATGCATTGGCTCGACTGAGCATCCAGTTGAAGTTGCGCTGATTCAATCGGTCAAGCGTAAAACACTCCTGCTCCAATTCGACCAGATCGTCGATATCGTCCATCGATGCAAAGCGAAAATCAAAAGACATGGCAACACCGTAATTTTTGAGTAACGAACCGGGACAGGCCGAGAAGCCCGTGATTTATTGAAGCGGCGCCTTCTTCAACAGGGATCCATTACTCATGTCAGCGGTGCAAGCCAACGTGAACGAAGTATTAGACAAAACCGAGCATTCGACAATCTCCCTCAGCGAGGAACCTCCCAGTCTCAAACACTCAGGGAGTCGACTGCTGATCCTCGTCGAGCGTAAGGACGACTGGGCCGATTACTTACCCAGCGAGAGCCTGATGCTCGCTCAGGACTACCTTGAACACAGTGATGATTTTCCTCACCGTACCCAAGTCATCAACCTCTGCCGCAATTACAAATACCTCGGCCAGGGTTACTACTGCTCATTGCTGGCCGAGGCCCGCGGGCACAAGGTTTTCCCCTCGGTACGCACCGTCAGCGAGTTGGCACGCAAAGCGCTTTACGGCGTCGGGCTGAATGATCTTGAGCGTACCCTGGAGGGAGCGCTGGCAAACCATCCCTACGGCGAAACCGAAGCCTTCACGCTCTCGTTGTACTTCGGCAAGGCGTCGATTGAACCGCTGCAAGAGATCGGTCGCCAACTGTTCGAGGCCTTCCCCTGCCCCATCCTGCTGGTGGAATTTCGCAGGGGTGAGACGTGGCAGATCGCAGGTATCAAAGCCGGGGCGCTGCACAAGCTTCGGGACGAACAACAGCATGTCTTCGCTGACGCGCTGGATGCCTTCAACCGCAGGACTTGGCGACAGCCTGCATCCAAACGCGTTGCCCGATACGACCTGGCCATCCTGCATGATCCTGCTGAGGCGTTACCACCTTCCAATCCGATGGCATTGGAGCGCTTCATCGACGCCGGCAAACAACTGGGTATCGATGTCGAGCTGATCGAGAAAAAGGACTATGCGCGCCTCGCTGAATTCGACGCGCTGTTCATCCGCGAAACGACACGAGTGGATGATCACACCTATCGGTTTGCGAAGAAGGCTGAAAGCGAAGGACTCGTGGTCATTGACGATCCGTCGTCAATTCTGCGATGCACCAACAAGGTTTACCTGGCCGACTTGCTGAAGCGTCGAGGTCTGGGCATGCCAGCGACGGAGATACTCTACAAGGATCGTCCCCAGGAGCTTGAGAATGTCGGGCGTCGTCTGGGTTTCCCTTTGGTGCTGAAGATTCCCGATGGTTGTTTCTCACGAGGCGTCATCAAAGTCATCGACGCGCAAGCATTGGCCACTGCTGCCCAGGAGTTGTTCGAGCACTCCGTGCTGCTGCTTGCCCAGGAATATTGCTACACCGAATACGATTGGCGCGTCGGTGTGCTCAACGGCGAGGCGCTTTACGCATGTAGATACTTCATGTCCAAAGGGCATTGGCAGATTTACAACCACAAGGCAGTTCCTGGGGAAATCAACGGGATGTGCGAGGCGGTGCCCGTGGATCAAGCCCCGCCCGAAGTCGTCCTGCTTGCCGTACAAACGGCCCGCCTCATCGGGGATGGCCTCTACGGCGTAGACCTCAAGCAGGCGGGTGATCGGGTACTGGTAATCGAAGTGAACGACAACCCTAACCTGGACGCCGGCATCGAGGACGCAGTGCTTGGAAACGAACTCTATCTGCGTGTACTCCAGGCCTTCACGCAAAGGCTGGAACTGAAACACCGTGGCCAGGCGTGGTGACCGATGATTGAAGGTTACGCTATCCAGTCTGGCTCCCTGCGCTGCGCCTCAAAAGAGGGTGCGAACATTTGGCTGTCTGTCGCCCCGGACGCAGCCGAGCAATCCGAGTTACAGAGATGCGTGGGCATTGGCGCTCAAGCGATCGAATCGTCCCTGGATCCTGATGAGGTGGCTCGAATCGAAATCAAACCAGATCACCTGTTCCTGATCTGGAAGCGCCCGGAAAGCTTTGATGGGCGAGCATTCAACGTCTCTTCGTTCGGCGTGGTGTTGAGTGAGAAGCGGCTGGTGGTGATTTGCGCGAGCAACTCGCTGCTCTCCAGCCTTGAGCACGATCGGCAAATGACTGGGCCGCTGGACGTGCTGATGGCGTTGCTCGCTGAAAGCGTTCATCACTACCTGGGTCATTTGCGCGTGGTCAAACAGATTGCCCGGGAGATTCAACATCAGTTCACCCGGGCAATGGACAACCAGCAACTGGCGCAGATGTACAACCTGAGCGAAAGCCTCGTGTACTACGTGAATGCGATTCAGAGTAACGGAGCCGTTCTGACCCTGCTGAGAAACCACGGCCAGCGACAAGGCTTCAGTGACAGCCAACTGGATTC
Source organism: Pseudomonas sp. SWRI99 (assembly GCF_014270125.1). Taxonomy (NCBI): domain Bacteria; kingdom Pseudomonadati; phylum Pseudomonadota; class Gammaproteobacteria; order Pseudomonadales; family Pseudomonadaceae; genus Pseudomonas; species Pseudomonas sp. SWRI99. The sequence continues at coordinate 41,544 of NZ_JABWQR010000004.1, forward strand.
GTTAAACGACCTGATTGTGGAAAACGAACAAAGCTATCAGCAGGCCAAAATTCACGCGAAGGTGTTCGCCAACCTGATCGAGTCGCATGGCAATCTTGCCAACAACAGCATGAATCGGGCCTTGCGCAAGCTCACGCTCATCAATGTTGTGTTCCTTCCGTTGAACCTCATCGCCGGCATTGGTGGGATGTCGGAATTCAGCATGGCGACGTCCGGCATTCCTTGGTGGGTCTCTTTTCCCGCGCTGATCGCATGCATGGGATTCGTGGGCGCGGGAATGGTTTTCGCATTGCGGCGAATGGCCTGACGAAGTCGCTGTTCATTAATGTGCATTTGTTCAGGAGCAAACGATGCAATCTTCGGATATCGGTATGTTGATGCGGGTTGCGATTGCGGCGGTAGGTAGCGTGATCAGTTTTCTTGACCATCGCTCCCTATTCAGATGCGGCAAGCCAAAGTCTCCATCAAAAACAGGCGCCGGCCGCATCCATACGAACAAGTCGTGAGGAGCCGCTTCCCGCACCAGAGCCGCGTCATTTTTTTTAAATGGCACATGCGGCTCCAGGCTGGCTTTTACATTTCTACTTGTGTGCCCAGTTCGATCACCCTGTTGATGGGCAATTTGAAATATTTGAGATTGCTGTTCGCGTTCTTCAGCAGGAAGGCAAAAAGACTCTCTCGCCACCGCGCCATGCCGATTCGTTTAGTCGGAATAACGGTCTCTCGGCTCAAGAAGTACGTTGTGCGCATTGGACTGAAATCAAGGTCAGCCAGGTGGCAAAGACTCAATGCAAGAGGAACGTCGGCTTCTTCCATAAAGCCGAAGTGAAGGCTCACTCGGAAAAAACCTTCCCCATACGCCTCTACCTCGAACCTACGCTCAGGGCGTACGCGCGGGCTGTCTTCAGACACAACGGTGAGGAGCACCACTTGCTCATGCAAGACTTGGTTATGCAGCAAATTGTGCAACAGCGCATGAGGTACCGCATCAGCCCTCGCCGTCAGAAAGACTGCTGTTCCTTGCACACGATGTGGAGGCTGCGAGCGAATGCTGCTGATAAACAAGGGCAACGGGAGTGCGGTTTCATCCAGCCGCTCAACAATGATTTTTCGGCCCCGCTTCCACGTGGTCATCAGGATGAACAGAGCGACCCCGGCAATGACCGGGAATGCACCTCCCTGGAAAATCTTCGGAGCGTTGGCCGCAAAATACAAGCTATCGACAAGCAAGAAGCCAAGCAGCATCGGGATCGGGGCACAATTCTATTTTTTAAGGCTGTAACTGCCGTGCCAGAGCCGAGTCAAAAATGTTCTTCGGGGACGCCGCGAGTCTATAGGCGTCGTCGGAAACGCAAGGTACCGATTCATATCACCCGAATGAGCAAAAAGACCAGAATCACATTGAGCACTGCCAACGAACTCAAACCCGCAAGCACGCCGCCAGAGCCCCAGGTCTGCAACAGGTAACCGCCCGCAAGAGGGGTCATTGCTTGGCCGATGAGCGAAGGCCGAGCCATACGGCCCATCAGTAAAACATATTGGGTAGGCGACATCAGGGCCAGTGGCAGCAGGCCTCGAACGATCGCGCGCAAGCCATTGCCCGCACCGTAGATCACCAGCCCCAGTGCAGTCATTCCCGGCGAGACGGTTACAAACAGCAGACCGATTGCCACGAATACCACCGATATCAAGGTCGTCAGAATAGGGTGTCGTTTTCGCGAGAACACTTGTAGAAGACGTGCGCCTACCTGGCTCGGTCCCAGCAAGGCACTTAGTCCGATGGCGGCGGCTAGCGAATAACCCTGCCCCTGCAACAATGAAATCAATTGAACCGACATCGCAGTCATGATTACAGCGCCCAACGCAAAGATCAGCGTGAGCAATAGATAGATCCGCCGGTCAATTGGTGGATTTTCATCATTCTTTGTTTGGCTTTTCGCAAGCGGCCCCGCGCCACGCGCCAATACCCACAGATAAAGCGGTGCCACAACAATGACCAATAACACCCCGTAGGCCACGCACGTCGTGCGCCAACCAACATGCTCGATGACCCATGCAACAGCTGGCCACGACAGTGTGGTCGCAAATCCAGAAATAAGCGTAATCCCGGTAATCGCATTGCCCGCCCGCTCCCCGTAGAGAGAACCTAAAGCGGCGAAAAGCGCCTCATACAGCCCCAGCGCCATACCGATGCCAATGACTGCCCAAGACAAAAGAAACATGGGTATCGAGGCCGAGATGGCCATCAGAAACAGGCCAATGGCGACGCCCAGGCCGCTACTGGCCAAGATGGCACGACCGCCGTACCGGGCGATAAGTCGGCTGGTCAATGGCGCCAACATAGCGGAAACCAGAATACTCAGGGACAGCGCGCCATATACCCATTGGCTGGGCCAGCCAGTCTCCTTCATGATCGGATCGGCCATGACGGCCATCAGAAAGAATGAGCCTCCCCAGACCAGAACTTGCAGCATACCCAATATAAAAATGCCCAAGACGCCAGGCAGTCGCGTTTGATAGTTCAAGACAGTGTCATCAGCGGTGAGAAGAAAGCGGAAGTCGAGAGCAATTGGGAACCAGGGCCCAACGGGAACAGATTGGCCGGGGGTTCAAAGCATGTGTCCAGCCCAAATCTTGCGATCGACCAGATCGGCAGCAATCTCGATGAAGGCATCGCCGACGAATTTTGCGGCCGGACTGACCCGTCTATCTGCGGGAAATACCTGAACCAATTTGCGCATCGGAACGGGATCGACCAAGGGCGCAGCACTTAGCACGCCAGATTCGATTTGCGTGTAAATCGAAGCCAAAGGTAAAGCGGTCAAACCGAAGCCATTGCAGACCAAGGCGATCATCGCACCGAAGGAATCAGCTTCAACGCTAGTCTTGAGCTTGATCCCGACTTCACGTGCACAATCATCCAGAATCACGCGAAGGCTGTGTCGAGCGCTTGGCAATACCAATTGCTGTTCAGCCAACGACTCGAAAGAAACCGGCGTATCAAGCCGCAGGTTGGCGCTGGCGGGACCTACCAATAGCAGATTTTCCATCATCACCGGTACGATACGCAGCGTATGCAGGGGTTGAGGATCGTAAGAAATCGCCAGTTCCAACTCGCCACGCTGCACCCAATCCAGTAGGTAGCCGCTGAAGGCCGAGGAAAACCTGATAGCAAGATTGGGGTGCATTTCTTTGATCTTGCGTACGAGTGGGACGGTGGCAATTTCCGCTACCGTCGGCGTCGTACCGATGACGACCGTTCCTCGAAAAGAAGTTTTCCCCCCGGCCACTGAACTTCGAATGGACTCCATCTCTTCCATGATGCGCGTGGCATGCGCCAATACCTCGCGGCCGGCATCGGTAATTTCCATGCCTCGCCCGTGTCGATCAAACAGGTAGGTGCCGAGCTCTTTTTCCAACAATCGAATTTGTCGGCTGAGCGCCGGTTGTGCGATGTGTAGCCGATCGGAGGCTTTGCTGAGACTGCCCAGCTCCGCCACATGAATCAGGGTTTTGAGTTGAACGACATCCATTACCAGGCCAGTCAGCATCGAGCTCGGCGCGATATGCGTCGAAAGTTCTGTGAGTGTAATCGCATTTGCGCACCTTGGAATGCCACGCAAACCGCTAATCGTGAGGCTTCAAGGCTTCCGCGCCGGCTGTGTGCCCCAGCCTGCCGGGGCTGCGCGCCAAGCTATAAAATTTAGGCATATCAGTTAGGCCTGCCTGATGGCTTATTACGCTTTTGACTCTGCGGTAGCGTGCAGTCAACGTCGGCGCCAGAGAGCGCTCGGCCCACTACAAGAATAAGATTCGAGGGCTCACGCCATGATGTTTGATGCTTTTTATTACCTGACCTATCCAATTTCCCCTGGCCACGTACAGCTCGCCACGCTCGTGCCCCCCTCCGCCACCATCCTTTCAGAAAACCCGACGGTGAGCGGGATCACGCCTCTTCGTTAAGCCCAGCAACCCCTCTAGCCAGCCACGTCGGACACGCATTAGCGCGTTCCTCGTATCGCCTCGCCTTGAAGAAAGGGTGAACATCATGTCCATAACAAAATCAGAAACTACACACCAACCCACCACGAGCAATCAGGACAAGGCACCCAATCGCGTCAAAGCGATCATGGGCGCCTGCTCCGGCAATCTCGTGGAGTGGTACGATTTTTTCATTTACGCCTACACCGCCATTTACTTCGCCGCTTCGTTTTTTCCCAAAGGGAACACTACCAGTCAACTGCTCGCTACCGCAGGCGTATTCGCGGTCGGCTTTTTCATGCGTCCGCTCGGTGGCTGGATCTTTGGCTGGATTGCCGACACTCGTGGACGCAAAGTATCAATGGTAATCTCGGTGTTCATGATGTGCGCGGGCTCATTGCTGATTGCGATCATGCCAACCTACGAGACCATCGGGGTTGCGGCCCCGATCCTGCTCGTAATCGCCAGGTTGATTCAGGGCCTTTCCGTAGGGGCTGAGTACGGCACTGGCGCCACCTATATCAGTGAGATTGCGACACCCGGCCGACGCTGCTTTTATGGTTCCTTTCAATACTTCACCATTATCGCCGGGCAACTGCTGGCCCTGATGACCGTGGTTATCCTCCAGCAAACCCTCACAGGGGATGAATTACGCGAATGGGGCTGGCGCATTCCGTTTTTCATTGGTGCGCTGAGCTCGATCGTTGTGGTCTACCTGCGTCGAGCCATGCATGAAACCGCCAGCCAGAAAGACATGAAGCACAAGGACGCTGGCTCGCTGCGCGGTATGTTCAAACACAAGCGCGCAGTTGCGTTGGTGGTGGCGTTTACGATTGGTGGATCGCTGTATTTCTATACTTTCACCACGTACATGCAGAAATTTCTGGTGATCTCGGCAGGCTTCAGTCCTGAAACGGTGAGTTTCATCATGACCGCCGCGCTGGTCGGCTTCATGTTCTGCCAGCCGATTTTCGGTCTCCTCGCAGACCGTGTGGGCATCAAAGCGCATATGCTGATGTTTTCGGGGTTGGCCCTGCTGTTCGTCATCCCGCTGCTGTATGCATTGAAAACGGTCAGCAGCCCATTCACTGCGTTTCTGTTGGTGTTTGGCGGCCTGGCTATCGCTTCGCTTTACACACCCATTGCCGGTATCGTCAAAGCAGAGCTGTTCCCTCCCGCCGTTCGCGCACTAGGCGTCGGGTTTCCATATGCAGTGGGTAATGCGGCGTTTGGCGGCACCGCCGAATACGTGGCACTGTCGCTGCGCGCCCAAGGGATTGAAGACTATTTCTTCTTCTACGTCGCCGCCGTTGTGACGATCACTTTCATTGCCGCAATGCTGATGCCGAACCTGTCGCGATACGGCTACATCAGCGGATCAGGCGAAATCGAAGAGCGCACCGGTTTGAGGTGCTACGCGAAGAGCCGCGTGGCGAGAATCTAGTTAAACAGCACGATAGGCATGGCTGCTAGCAAGGCGCGAAGCGCCAGAGTTAGCAGCCCGCTTGGATTTCCTTATCCAGGAGAGCTTCCATAGGCCAAACGTATCACCCCCTGGCTTTCAGCTGGTTGACCAACGCTTCCACCAGCGGATTCGGACGCAGCGTATTCCAGGCCACGGCAGTCGTGACGACATTGAGTTTCTGGCTCAGCGGGCGCAATACCACATTGCCGGGCGCCAGTTTCTTTAGCGACGCCGGTACCAACGCAATACCCTGGCCACAACTGACGAACGCGATTTGCGATGCCACCGAACGGACTTCGTGCAGGACCCGCGGAGAAAATCCGCTGGCGCGGCAGGTGGCGATCAGACTGTCGAAATACACCGGGCTGACCTTGCGAGAAAACATCACTAACGGTTCGGTAGCCAGGCTGGCCAGGCTGATTCGCTTGCGTGATGCCAATGGATGATCGACGGGCAGCGCGACCATCAGGCGATCTTCCGTTAACGGAAATGATTGGATCGACGCGCCAAAGTCACCGTCGAGGCGAGCAAAGGCCAGATCGATGTCTCCCGCTTCCAGCGCCGGAATCGCCTCGACGCTGTCGATTTCCCGAACGGATACGGTGAGCTGCGGATACTGGTTTTTCAGTTGCTCGATCACGCCAGGCAGAACATCGAACATCGCCGTGGAAATCGCGCCGATGGTCAGCATTGCGGACTGCCCCGCCACCGCCTCTTCCACCGCGAGCTCCAGACGCTGCAGTTGGTCGGCAAATTTGCGCACGGCTGGCAGAATCGCCGCGCCGACCGGGGTCAACCGGGCACCACGGCGCGAACGTTCGAACAGCGTGACTTTGAGTGCTTGTTCAAGGATCTGGATTTGCTCGCTCAACGGTGGCTGCGACATGCCAAGGCGTTTGGCGGCGCGGCCGAAATTCTGTTCCTCGGCCACCGCCAGAAACAGCCACAGATGACGAATCAGGCGAAAATTGATCATGGAATTCCATAGGTTCAACGTATGTAATACATCCGTGATTCGTAATATACCTATCAAACCCTCTCACTGACACTGGACGCCTTCGCTAACAAGGGGCTCCTCCATGAATCAAGCTCATTTACTCCAACGCCTGGCATTGCTGGACACCAATACGGTCTCCGATGCACTCGACTTCCTTGGTCTGCCCGGCGCCACCGTCGGGCTGCGCCCGCTCTGGAGCTGCCCGAAGATCGTCGGCCGCGCCAGTACCGTGCTACTGGCGGCAAAGACCGACAACGCCCCGACGGTGCACCTGATCACCCCGGTTATCGAACGGGTCGACAGCGATGATCGGGTGCTGGTGATCGCCGGCGGACTCGACGGCGTGTCCTGCTGGGGCGACATCCTCGCCAACGCGGCGGTGGGCAAGCAGATACGCGGCACGGTGATCGATGGCTACAGCCGTGACATCGACGGCAGCGCGACGATTGGGTATCCCGTGTATGGCCGGGGCGTGACCATGGTCAGCGCGCGCAATCGGGTTATCCAGATCGATTCGGCCGTGACCCTCGACATCGCCGGCGTGCCTGTCAGCGAGGACGACTTTGTCATCGCCGACAGTTGCGGGACCGTCTTCGTGCCCCAGGCCCATATCGAAAAAGTGCTAGACCTGGGCGAACGCATCGCCCGCCGGCAGGACGGTATGGTCGAGGCCGTCCGCGGCGGCCGCTCGGTCGCCGAGGTCATGCATGACAGCCAGTTCGAAGCCATCCAGGTGGAGCACGCACGATGAATGTCACAAACGAGGCCGTCGACGTGAACATCGATATCCAACGCTTGAATCCACGCCTGGCGAGTGCCCAGCCTTCGGCGACCTACCGCATCATGGATCGGGTGGCGGAGCGCCGGGCGCAAGGCGCGAACATTATCTCCCTGTGCGCCGGCGAGCCGGATTTCGATACGCCAGGGCACATTCGCGAAGCGGCGATCAGGGCAATTGAGCAAGGCCACACTCGCTACACCCAGGTGGCCGGCGTGCGCTCACTGCGTGAAGCGGTGGCTGCCAAGTTCCGTCGCGAAAACGGCCTGAACGTTGACTGGCAAGACACCCTGGTCTGCAACGGCGGCAAGCAGGTGATTTACAACGCGCTGGCCGCAACGCTGGACGAGGGCGATCAAGTCATCGTGCCGGCGCCCTATTGGGTCAGTTATCCCGAAATGGTCCAGTTGTGCGGTGGCGAGCCGCGGATCGTGACCTGCCACGCCGACAGCGGCTTCAAGATGACGCCTGCGGCATTGGCCCAGGCGATCACGCCGAAGACGCGATGGCTGCTCCTCAATTCACCGTCCAACCCGACCGGGGCCGTGTACAGCCGCGATGAGTTGCTCGCCTTGGCGCAAGTGCTACTGGCCCATCCCCACGTACTGATACTGGCGGATGACATCTATGAGCACCTGATCTTCGACGATCAGGTCTTCCATACTTTGGCGGCGGTAGAACCGCGACTGGCCGCGCGAACCCTGACCATGAACGGCGTTTCCAAAGCCTACGCCATGACCGGCTGGCGCATCGGTTTTGCCACCGGGCCGCGCTGGCTGCTGCAAGCCATGGAGAAGCTCCAGGGCCAGCAAACCTCGGGGGCCTGCTCCATTTCCCAGCAAGCGGCACTGGCCGCGCTGAGCGGCCCGAAGGATTTCATTCAGCAAAGCCGCGCCGCGTTCCAGGAGCGTCGTGACATGATGGTCGCGCTGCTCAATGCCACCCCGGGCCTGGAATGCGCCAGCCCTGGCGGCGCGTTTTATGCGTTCGCCTCCTGTGCCGGCCTGATGGGTCGCACCTCGCCTGCAGGGCGGCGGTTGCTCACCGATGAAGACGTCGCCCACGCTTTGCTCGATGAAGCGAACGTGGCAGTGGTCCATGGCAGCGCGTTCGGCCTCGGCCCTTACCTTCGTATTGCTTACGCCCTGGATGATGCTTCCTTGCGCCAGGCCTGCGAGGCAATCCGGCGTTTTTGCGAGGCCTTGCGCTGACCGGGCCGGACGAACAGACTCGGCAGATCAGCATCGAATCACTTCCACCAGGCCAGACTGCGCATGATTACCTTCAAACAACTGGAAGCCATTTATTGGATCGTCGAACTGGGCAATTTCGAGTCGGCGGCCATGAAGCTGAACATGTCCCAGTCGGCCATTTCCAAGCGTATCCAGGAACTGGAAGAGGTGTTCGACATGCCCATCTTCGACCGTTCCAGGCGCAGCGCCCGGCTCACCGAGAAAGGCGCCGAGCTGTTCGAGGAAGCGTCGCAGATCCTGCGCCAGCGCGACTTTCTGCTTGAGCGCATCAGCGCCAAGGAAGTGCTGGTCAGGCGCTTTCGTATCGGCGTGACCGAACTGACCGCCATCACCTGGTTGCCGGCGCTGATCGAAGCCATTCGCAGCGCCTACCCGAAAGTGGTGCTGGAACCTTCGGTGGAGCTCAGCACTGAACTGGTGGCCAAGCTGGAGAACGATCAGCTCGACTTGATTATCGTGCCCGACATTTTCGCCGACGCACGTTTTGTCAGCACCGCCCTCAGCTCGGTGGAGAACGCCTGGATGTGCGCGCCCTCGCTGCATCAGGGCGACGCCAGTGTGAACATGCAGACCCTGTCGTCGTACACCGTGCTCACCCAGGGCGGCAGTTCCGGCACGGGATTGATCTATGATCGCTGGCTTGCCCAGAACGACGTGCGCCTGAACCGTACCCTCAAGAGCAACTACCTGATCGCCCAGTTGGGCCTGACCCTCTCCGGCGTCGGCATCAGCTATTTGCCGCGCCAATGCCTCTCGCCGCTGGTCGATCAGGGACGGCTTCAGGTAATCGAAATCGAGCCCGCATTGCCGCCGATCCACTACATCGCCGCACACCGCGCCGACCGGCTTCAAGGGCTGAGCGTCGAAGTTACGCGCCTCGCCGCCGAGCTGTGTGATTTCAGCAAGATGGTCTGGTGATCCGACACCCGAAAGAAGAAAAAAAGTGATGGGATTGCATAGATAAATATCGCTAATCCTAGTCAGCGACCTTTCTTAAGATGCGCTTATCGCCCGCCAGGGTTATTCGTAAGTGAGGTCGCCATGTCATTGCCCGGTTCACGCATCCACCCTTCTCCACCCCAGGCTCCGGGCTCGTTACTGGATGCCTTCCGGTCCGTTGTCACGCCCCATATCAGCGACAACCTGGGACGCCACATCGGCGCCCGGGGCCTGACGCGCTACAACCTCACCGGCAAGCTGGTGGGCACCGCGCTGACGGTGAAAACCCGCCCTGGCGACAACCTGTACATCTACAAGGCATTGACCCTGATCGAACCGGGCCATGTGCTGGTGATCGACGCTCAGGGAGACGACACCAACGCCGTGATCGGTGAGCTGATCAAGCTCTACGCCCAGCAGCGCGGCTGTGTCGGCTTCGTCGTCGACGGTGCTATTCGCGACGTCGCGAGCTTCCAGGACACCCCCTGCTATGCGCGCAGCGTGGTGCATTGCGGCCCTTACAAAAGCGGCCCGGGCGAGATCAACGTGCCGGTGTCGATCGGCGGAATGATCGTCAACCCCGGCGACATCCTGGTCGGCGACGAAGACGGCCTGGTGGCGTTTTCTCCAGACGTCGCCGAGGAGCTCCTGCGCAAGGCCCACGAACACGACGCCCATGAACAGGAAGTCAAAGCCGAAATCGCCACTGGGGCGATCGATCAGTCCTGGTTGGACAGGGTGCTGGAAAAAGCCGGGCTGGCGAACTGACGCCCGGTTTACCGGTGCGCTGGCGATGCCCCCAGCCGCACCAAGAACCGCTTGACCAGACAACCGATAAAAACAAGGTCCACTTCCATGTCCATTTCCATGCCCGAAGTCCTGAAGCCTGCCGTGCGCAGCAGATACCGCTGGGTCGTTGCCACGCTGATTTTCCTGATCTACACCATTGCCGCCGCCGACCGCGCCAACCTCGGCGTGGCGCTGCCGTTCATCCGTAAAGAGTTCGAGATGAGCAACGCCGAAGCAGGTGGCTTGATGAGCCTGTTCCTGCTGGCTTATGCCATGGCACAGATTCCTTCCGGTTTCGCCTTCGGACGGTTTGGCGTCAGCAAGATTCTCCCAGGCGCGATGATCCTGACCTCGGTGATGACCGGGCTGGTCGGCACCGCCGGTTCGTTGCTGGCGTTGAAACTGTATCGCCTGGGCCTCGGCCTGGCCGAAGGTCCATTGCCCATCAGCATGACGACCACCATCAACAACTGGTTCCCACCGCGGGAAAAAGGCACGGCGTCGGGCATCTTCCTGTCCGCCGTAAAATTCGGCCCGGTGATCGTGCCGCCACTTTGCGCGGTGATCATTTCGGTCTGGGGCTGGCGAGAGATTTTCTACTTCTTCGCCATACCGGGCATCGTCCTCGCCGTGGTCTGGTATTTCATGGTGGCGGACCATCCGTCCCGCAGCCGCTTCGTCAACGAAGCCGAACTCAATTACATCGCCGACGACAAACCCGTTGCCCTGGCCGCCGAGGCCGTGCGTCCACCGGAACCGCCGGCGTGGGTCAAGAAACTCGATCGGTTCATTCGCACCCGTGACGTGGTTGCCCTTGAAACCAACCGGCAGGTGTTCAAGTCGTGGAATATCTGGGGCTGCGCCACCAGCTATTGTTTCCAGCTCGGTGTCTCGAGCGTGCTGTTGGCCTGGATTCCGACCTACTTGATGACCGTCAAACAGTTCTCGATCATGAACATGGGACTGGTGTCGGCCGCGCCGTGGGTGGGCGCCGTACTGGGCAACCTGCTCGGCGGCCTCTGCTCGGACCGGTTGATGGGCGGTCGGCGCAAACCCGGCATGCTCCTGTCAGCGCTGGGCACCTCGGTCATGATGTACCTGCTGATCAACTCCCCCGCCGAGCCCCTGCCCTATGGGCTGCTGCTGATGCTGACCGGCGTGGTCCTCAGCCTCGGGTTTTCCTCCTACATGGTTTATCCGATGGGGCTTACCACCAAGAAAACGTTCCCCATTTCCAACGCCGTGGTGAACATGATCGGGCAACTGGGCGCGGCCGCGACGCCATTCATTACCGGCCTGTTGCTGGACAACTATGGTTGGAACTATGTGTTCGCCTGGTTGGCGATCGGCTCGTTCATCAGCTTCATCATCCTGCTGACCATCGCCGAGCCAAGGCCCGCCGCCCGTACCGATTGACGCATCCAACCACCCGTGCGCAGCGCCTTGAGCTGCGCTGATTTGAAGAACAAGAGGAATTATTTATGTCTCCCGAAGACCAGGAACTGGTTGCCCTGTTTGAAGGCCTGGATACACCCGGCGTGTCCGATGCCCTTGACAAACTCGATCTGCCCGGACAATGCCTCGGGGTCATGCCGCTGGATAACTACCGTCAGGTGGTGATCGGCCCGGCATTCACCGTGCGCTACGTCAGCGCCAGTAGCCCACCGGGAACGGTCGGCGATTTCATCGAGGATGTCGCCGAAGGCGATGTCGTGGTCATCGACAATGACGGGCGCACCGACTGCACGGTCTGGGGCGACATCATGACCCAATATGCCGGAAGTAAACGCATCGCCGCGACGGTGATCGATGGCGTGTGCCGGGACGTCAGCAAGGCATTGGGCGACGGGTATCCGGTCTTCAGCAAAGGCCGGTTCATGCGTACCGGCAAGGATCGGGTCGAAGTCGCCGCGGTCAATCAACCGGTCTCGATCGGCCAGGCCCGGGTCTGTGCCAGGGACATCGTAGTCGCCGACGCCAACGGCGTGGTGGTCGTTCCCCGAAACAGGGCCCGCGAGGTGGCGGCCTGCGCCCGCTCGATTGAAACCGTGGAAAGCCGTATTCGTGAACTGATCGCCGAGGGCAAGTCCCTCAGAGAAGCCAGGGATCTGTTGGGTTACCACACCCTGCAACGCAAATCCTGATCGTCCCGTCCGCCTGACGTCCCCTTCCCTTTGCCCTCACAGCCTGCCCACGACAGTGCAATGTGAGGGCTTTTTTTTGCCGGCCTATTCAAGGTTTCACTTTTCAGTTCCCGCAGCTACAAGCTATAGCGGATGGCTATAGCTGATATCCCTTAGGGCCCATGTCACGTCCTGCCTGGCGGTGGTAGCCTGAATCCGTCATATGTCAAAACAAAAACAATAGGACACGGCGATGACCACGTTGAGTAAATACCCCAGCGACCTGAATCAGCGTTTCGCTCACATCATTAAAGCCTGCCAAAAATTAAACAGAATCGACATTAGGGAATCCGGCTGAATCCAAACGCCGCACTCTCTGACGCATGGTTCGAACAGATCCCGTTTAACTAATTTGAGGATTTTTTGATGCGCGCCTTTCCGACGATGTTGAGTATCGCATTTGCAGTAACAATCATCAGCCCTTCATTAATGGCCGCAGAACTTACCGGCACGCTAAAAAAAATCAAAGAGTCTGGCACTATCACCGTTGGCCACCGCGACTCATCTATACCTTTTTCCTACATCGCGGACGCCTCCGGGATGCCGGTCGGTTATTCCCAAGACATCCAACTTAAGATCATTGAGTCCATCAAGAAAGAATTAGACATCCCCAACCTGAAAGTGAATTACAACCTGATTACCGCTCAGAACCGTATCCCGTTGGTTCAGAATGGCACAGTGGACCTTGAATGTGGCTCGACGACAAACAACGCTGAGCGCGCACAACAGGTTGCCTTTTCTATAGGGATATTTGAAGTAAGCACCCGCCTGCTGTCCAAGAAGGATTCGGAGTATCAGGACTTTGACCAGCTCAAAGGCAAAAACGTGGTCACCACGGCCGGCGGTACCTCCGAGCGGCTGCTCAGGGCGATGAATGCTGACAAGCAGATGGGCATGAACATCATCTCAGGGAAAGACATTGGTGAATCATTCCAAATGCTGGAGACCGGTCGTGCCGTTGCATTCATGCAGGACGATGCCCTATTGGCCGGTGAGCGGGCGAAAGCCAGGAACCCGGATGATTGGGCAGTAACAGGCACTGCCCAATCACAGGACCTATACGGCTGTATGATGCGCAAGGGCGATGAGCCGTTCAAAAAAGTAGTGGATGGAGCTATCAAGGCTATTTTTGCCTCGGGCGACATCAATGTTATTTACAACAAGTGGTTTAATCAGCCCATTCCCCCAAAAGGTCTGAACCTTAACTTCCCAATGAGCCCTGCGCTCAAAGAACTCATTGCCAACCCTGTCGACAAGCCGGCGCCTGCCAAAACTCTTTAGCCATTCACTGATCTGCTCATGTCCGCCACGCGCGGACATGAGGCAGCTGCATGCACGTAACTATTGTTCGGAAGGCATTTCCATGAATTACAACTGGGATTGGGGCGTATTCTTCAAGTCCACCGGAGTGGGACATGAAACGTATTTAGATTGGTTTATTTCAGGCCTGGGCTGGACCATAGCTATTGCAATAGTCGCCTGGATGATAGCCCTGCTCTTGGGGTCGGTACTCGGTGTTATGCGAACCGTGCCAAATAGAATCGTGTCGAGTATTGCCAGCCTGTATGTAGAAGTGTTCCGCAACGTCCCGCTACTGGTACAGCTGTTTATCTGGTATTTCCTAGTACCGGATTTACTGCCTGAGCACCTGCAGCAATGGTACAAACAGGACCTTAACCCAACCACCTCGGCCTATCTGAGTGTCGTCGTCTGCCTCGGTCTTTTCACGGCTGCTCGTGTCTGTGAACAAGTCCGTACCGGCATCCAGGCGCTGCCTCTGGGCCAAGAATCCGCTGCTCGTGCGATGGGCTTCAAGCTGCCGCAGATCTATTGGAACGTGCTGCTGCCTCAGGCTTACCGGGTCATCATTCCACCGCTGACCACCGAATTCCTGGCCGTGTTCAAGAACTCTTCGGTGGCGTCCCTGATCGGCCTGATGGAACTGCTGGCGCAAACCAAACAAACAGCTGAATTCACCGCCAGCCTATTTGAAGCCTTCACCCTGGCGACGCTGATCTATTTCATTCTGAACATGGGCCTGATGCATTTGATGCGCAGAATCGAGAAGAAAGTCGCCGTGCCCGGGCTGATTTCGATAGGAGGCAAATGATGGAACTCGATTTCAGCGGCATCACGCCTTCCCTACCCGGTCTGTGGAACGGCATGGTCATGACCTTGCGGTTAATGGCCATGGGCGTTGCTGGCGGAATCATCCTCGGTACGATCCTGGCGTTGATGCGCCTGTCCCACAGCAAATTGTTGTCGCGCATCGCCAGCACCTACGTGGACTACTTCCGCTCAATCCCGTTGCTCTTGGTGATCACGTGGTTTTACCTGGCTGTTCCGTTCGCGCTGCGCTGGATTACCGGCGAAGACACCCCGATCGGTGCGTTCACCTCGTGTGTCGTGGCTTTCATGATGTTCGAAGCCGCGTATTTCTGCGAGATCGTCCGCGCGGGTGTGCAGGCGATTCCAAAGGGCCAGATGAGCGCCGCTCAGGCACTGGGCATGCGTTACGACCAGACCATGCGCCTTATTATCCTGCCGCAAGCGTTCCGTAAGATGACCCCGTTGCTGTTGCAGCAAAGCATCATTCTGTTTCAGGACACCTCGCTGGTTTACACCGTTGGCTTGGTGGACTTCCTCAATGCCTCTCGTTCGAGTGGCGACATTATCGGCCGCGCCAATGAATTCCTGATCGTTGCCGGCCTCGTGTATTTCACTATCAGCTTTGCCACCTCACTGCTGGTCAAGCGTCTGCAAAAAAGGTTCGCGGTATGATCTCTATAAAAAACGTCGACAAATGGTATGGAAACTTCCAGGTGCTTACCAAATGCAGCACGGAGGTCAAGCAAGGTGAAGTGGTAGTCGTTTGTGGCCCATCGGGGTCAGGCAAGTCCACGTTGATCAAATGCGTTAACGCGCTGGAAGCCTTTCAGAAAGGTGATATTACCGTTGATGGTACTTCTATCAGCTGCTCGAAGACCAATCTGCCAATGCTGCGTTCGCGGGTCGGCATGGTGTTCCAGCACTTTGAACTGTTTCCACACCTGACCATCACCGAGAATCTGGTTATCGCGCAAATCAAAGTGCTGGGCCGCAGCAAGGAAGAAGCCATCAGGAAAGGCTTGCAACTGCTTGATCGAGTCGGGCTGGCCGCCCATGCTGAAAAGTATCCTGGCCAGTTATCCGGTGGACAGCAGCAGCGTGTGGCAATTGCCCGCGCACTGGCGATGGACCCAATCGTCATGTTGTTCGACGAACCGACCTCGGCACTGGACCCTGAAATGGTTAACGAAGTATTGGACGTCATGGTGCAGTTGGCCCAGGAAGGCATGACCATGATGTGCGTGACGCACGAAATGGGTTTCGCCCGAAAAGTGGCGAACCGGGTAATCTTCATGGACCAAGGCCAGATCATCGAAGACTGCCCCAAAGAGGAATTCTTCGGCAACATCAGCGCGCGATCTGAACGGGCGCAGCAGTTTTTAGGCAAAATCCTGCAACATTAAGCCCTTGCTAACAAGCCGCCCGATACAGGGCGGCGATCACAACATAGAGCCGCTAGCGCAAGGCAAATACCGCTTCGACCTCCACAGGGGCACCACGGGGCAATGCCGCAACACCCACCGCGGCACGGGCATGCTTGCCGCGTTCTTCGCCAAAAACCGAGACAAATAGATTGGACGCACCATCCAGCACTTTGGCCTGCTGTTCGAAGTCTGGAAGGCACTTTATAAATCCATTTACTTTCAAAACCCGCACTGTACTAAAATCCCCTTGGCAAGCCAGATTGACGATTGCAAGCAGGTTCAGCGCGCAGATAGACGCAGCCTCTTGAGCTTCTTCTATTGAAAGATCAACGCCCACGGTCCCTTTGTAGTGCAAAACATTGTCCTTCAAACTTACTTGGCCTGATACAAAGAGCAGATCCCCCTGCACTGTAAACAGATTA
Source organism: Pseudomonas sp. SWRI99 (assembly GCF_014270125.1). Classification (NCBI taxonomy): domain Bacteria; kingdom Pseudomonadati; phylum Pseudomonadota; class Gammaproteobacteria; order Pseudomonadales; family Pseudomonadaceae; genus Pseudomonas; species Pseudomonas sp. SWRI99. The sequence goes on from NZ_JABWQR010000004.1 coordinate 57,884, forward strand.
TAGTTCCCACCCTTTACATTGAACGCTGGCAACTGCAGACCCAACTCTTTCATTCGAAGCAGCACGTCATCCATTTAATTCTCCGGGATTTTTTATAAAATTATTGACATACAGTGGAAGCAGCCCACCCAAGACCTAGAGCCTTGGTGAACACATCAGGATCGACATTACCTCCTGAACATACGACGACGACATTCTGACCACGGAACTTTTCCTTTTCTCGGATCAGGACACCAAGGGCAGCCGCACCGCCTGGCTCTACAACCACTTTCAGATGACGGAACGCCGCGCTCATTGCCACAAATACATCATGTTCGGTAGCAACGGTGCAGTTCAGTTTTTTTGTTCTCAACACTTCAAACGGTTTGGATCCAACAGACGGGCCGGCAATGCCATCAATGATTGTAGGCGACAAGGTTTTCAGCTTCTCAGCCCGTCCACTTTCAAAGGACAACGCCCACTTTTCATAGCCTTGCGCTTCCGTCAAATAGCATTGAGTCATCGGATACTGAGCATTGATGGCCGTGATCACACCCGCAGCGAGGCCTCCACCACTACAGCCTAAAAGTAAGGAGTCCGGCTCTTTACCCAACGCTGTAAGTTGATCGGAAATCTCGATTCCAATGGTGCCCTGCCCAGCCATTACAAAGTGATCGTCAAAAGGAGGAATAAAAGTGAAGCCTCTCTCTTCGATGAGCTTTGCCGCTACCGCCTCCCGATCTTGAGTGTGCTTGTCATACAACACTATTTCTGCTCCCCACCAACTGCAGTTATCCTGTTTTATTCTCGGGGCGTCGCTTGGCATGACGATAACGGCTGAACAACCCAGCATTTTTGACGCTGCGGACACTGCATTTCCATGGTTGCCGGCGGAGTAAGTAATCACTCCGTTCTTTTTCTGTTGACGTGTGAGCGACATCATCTTGAACAGTGCGCCACGAATCTTGAACGCTCCCGTCTTTTGCAAACATTCCGCTTTGACGTATACATTTGCACCGACCAAGGAATCCAGGGCCGGCGAGTTGAGCAAAGGCGTCTTTATTATGTGAGAAGACAGCTGCCCTGCAGCCTCCCTTATCAAGTCCAGACTAAATATCGTCATTTTATTCCTCCAGCGGATACCGGTGATCAAGGCATAAACAAGTGATGAACGAGTTGCCGCTACCGGCAAAAAAATCAGACAGACACCAGAAGCACGTTACCCCAGCGGCTCACTGCCCCGTACGCACTGAAAAGGCATAGCTGATATGCCGGTTTTCTATCCGCCGTGCTGCTATCCAACCTTGTTATGGAATGTCGGCATTCCAATCATAATCAAGGCCCAGCTATAGCGATGAGGCATATCTAATAGACAAAAACGGTAGTCGTCGTTCGCTTTCCACGCTCCCAGAATGTGTGAAAACACAAAAGCAGCACTGCTTGGGAGATAGGCATGTCAACAGAAGCTGAACAAACCGCAGGGCAGGATTGGCAGGAGGACGTGTTCCGCGTCCTCAAGGCCCACGACGTCAAACACGTGGTCTTCGTACCGGATGCAGGCCACTCGGCAGCGATCCGCATGTCATATGCCGACCCGGATATCAAGGCCGTCGTCCTTACGACCGAAGAGGAAGGCATCGGCTACCTCGCTGGCGCATGGCTTGGCGGCGAGCGCGGTGCACTCCTGATGCAATCCAGTGGTGTCGGTAACTGCATCAACACCCTCGCGCTCCAAGTCTGCGCCGGCTTTCCGCTGTTGATGGTGGTCACCATGCGCGGCGACTGGGCCGAATTCAACGCGTGGCAAAACCCTATGGGCCAAGCCACCGAAGCGTCCCTGAATCTGATGAAGGTCATGACTTGGCGTGCAGACGTCCCGGAAGATGTCGCCCCGCTGCTGCACGGCGCCGCGACCATGGCCTTCAACGGTGATTCGTCCACTGCCCTGCTGCTCGGCCAGCGCCTGATTGGAGAAAAGAAATGGGTCAAGTAAGCGCAAACCACACCCTGTGCCGCCGCGAAGTGGTCAAGGCCTTGCTGGCCGACCGCAAAGACGTGCTGGTCGTGACGGGTCTCGGTTCGGCGTCCTACGACGTCATGGCTGCCGGTGACAATGATCTCAATTACTACCTGTGGGCTGCCATGGGTAGCGCGATCACTGTGGGTCTGGGCCTGGCGAATGCGCAACCAGACAAGTCGGTGGTGGTGGTCACCGGTGACGGCGAGTTGCTCATGGGCTTCGGCGCACTGGCCACGGTAGCACTGCAAAAGCCTGCCAACCTGACCATCGCGGTGTTGGACAACGGTCACTTTGGTGAAACCGGCATGCAAGTCAGCCACGCCGGTTTCGGTATTTCCCTGGACCAGGTGGCGAAGACTTGCGGCTTCAGCTGGACCGATGAAATCCGCGACATGGAAGGCGTACATGATCTGCGCGAGCGCTTTGCGACCCGCGATGGCGTCAAGCTCGCGACGATCAAGATCAAAGCGGAAAACCCGCCACGGGTGCTGCCACCGCGCGATGGTCATTACGTCAAGAATCGCTTTCGTGCCGCCTTGGGTTTCAACCCGATCTGATTGCTCTTTGCCCGGACCTGGTCACGCAGGGCTGATGCCGTGCGTGACGCGTTGAGGAGAATAATAATGACTGACCGCAACTCTGAAGAACTCAATGCCATCCGCGACGGTGTCCGCGCTCTGTGCGCTGAATTCGATGCCACTTACTGGCGCAAGATCGACGAAGAAAAAGGCTTTCCGGAAACCTTCGTCAAGGCCCTGACCGACGCAGGTTGGCTGGCCGCGCTGATTCCGACCGAATATGGCGGCTCCGGCCTGGGGTTGGCCGAGGCCTCGGTGATCCTGGAAGAGGTGAACCGTTGCGGCGGTAATTCCGGCACTGTGCACGGGCAGATGTACAACATGTTCACCCTGCTGCGTCACGGCAGCGAGGCGCAGAAAAGTTATTACCTGCCGAAACTGGCCAGCGGTGAATTGCGCCTGCAATCGATGGCGGTGACCGAGCCTACTACCGGCACCGACACCACCAAGATAAAAACCACCGCCGTGCGCAAAGGTGGCAAGTACGTGATCAACGGGCAGAAGGTGTGGATCTCACGCGTTCAGCATTCCGACCTGATGATCCTGCTGGCGCGGACCACGCCGTTGGCCGACGTGAAGAAGAAGTCGGAAGGCATGTCGATCTTCCTCGTTGATCTGCGAGAAACCATCGGTAACGGCCTGACCGTGCAGCCGATCGCTAACATGGTCAACCACGAAACCAACGAATTGTTCTTCGACAACCTGGAAATCCCCGCTGACAGTTTGATCGGTGAGGAAGGCAAAGGCTTCCGCTACATCCTCGATGGACTGAATGCCGAACGCACCCTGATCGCCGCCGAATGCATCGGAGACGGTCGCTGGTTTATCGAAAAGGCCAGCGCTTACGCCCGTGACCGCGTGGTGTTTGGACGCCCGATCGGGCAGAACCAGGGCGTACAATTCCCCATCGCTGAAGCGCACATCGAGATCGAAGCGGCCGACCTGATGCGCTGGCGCGCCTGCGAGGAATACGACAGCGGGATCAACGCCGGGGCCAGCGCCAACATGGCCAAGTACCTCGCGGCGAAAGCTTCCTGGGAAGCTGCCAACGCTTGCTTGCAGACTCACGGCGGCTTTGGCTTCGCCTGCGAATACGACGTCGAGCGAAAATTCCGTGAGACCCGCCTGTACCAGGTTGCCCCCATTTCCACCAACCTGATCCTGTCGTACGTCGCCGAACACCTGCTCGAGCTGCCGCGCTCTTTCTAAAAACAAGAGAGAAAAAATCATGAGCCAGCCCAACGGTCTCCGTCCGCTCGATGGCATTACCGTCGTCAGCCTTGAACACGCCATTGCAGCGCCCTTCTGCACCCGACAACTGGCCGACCTCGGTGCTCGGGTGATCAAGGTCGAACGTCCAGGCACAGGTGATTTCGCCAGAGGTTATGACCAACGTGTCAACGGCCTGGCCTCGCACTTCGTCTGGACCAATCGCTCGAAAGAAAGCCTGACCCTCGACTTGAAGCATGAGTCGGCCACCGAGGTGCTGGACAGTTTGCTGACCACTGCCGATGTGCTCGTACAAAACCTCGCGCCCGGTGCCGCCGCGCGAATGGGACTATCATTTGAGGCGTTGCATCAGCGATTTCCGCGCCTGATTGTCTGTGACATTTCAGGCTATGGCATCGGTGGCCCCTATGAAAAGAAGAAGGCCTACGATCTGTTGATCCAGAGTGAGGGTGGATTTCTGTCGGTCACCGGCGGCCCGGGCGAGGAAGAAATGGCCAAGGCCGGCTGCTCAATCGCCGACATCGCGGCCGGCATGTACGCCTACACCGGGATTCTGTCTGCGCTGCTATTGCGTGAACGAACTGGCGAAGGCAGCCACCTCGATGTGTCGATGCTGGAAAGCCTGGTCGAGTGGATGAACTACCCGATGTATTACGCCTACGACGGCGCGCCCCCGCCACCTCGCGCCGGTGCCGCGCACGCCACCATTTACCCCTACGGTCCTTTCCCCATCGGTGACGGCACCACCGTGATGCTCGGTTTGCAAAACGAGCGTGAGTGGCAGTTGTTTTGCGACAAGGTGCTGCTGATGCCCGAGTTGGCGAAAGACGACCGTTTCTCGGCCAACTTCAAACGCGTCGAAAACCGTCATGCGTTGCGCGCGCTGATCGTTGAATCGTTCTCCACGCTCAACTTCGCTGCTGTATTTGATCGGCTGGAAAATGCGCAGATCGCCAACGCGCGGGTCAACGACATGCAAGGGGTTTGGGACCATCCACAACTTCAGGCCCGTGATCGCTGGCGGGAAGTCGAGACCTCTGCCGGTACCGTCCCGAGCTTGATACCGCCAGGCAGCAACAGCGCGTTCGAGCCTCGTATGGACGCCGTACCGGGCCTGGGCCAACACACCGAGCAGGTGTTAAGGGAGCTGGGACTGGGAACGGATCGCATTGAACAAATGCGTTCCGCCGGAGCCATCTGACTGCAACGATCAAAGATTTTCGAGAGAACACTGCCCCATGAAGATCCTGGTAGCTGTGAAACGCGTGGTTGATTACAACGTGAAAGTTCGCGTCAAGGCGGACAACTCCGGCGTCGACCTCGCCAACGTCAAGATGTCGATGAACCCGTTCTGCGAAATCGCAGTGGAAGAAGCCGTACGCCTGAAAGAAAAAGGTGTTGCGACTGAAATCGTCGTCGTCTCCATCGGCCCGTCCACCGCTCAGGAACAGCTGCGCACTGCACTGGCTCTGGGCGCCGACCGCGCCATCCTCGTCGAATCCGCTGAAGACCTGACCTCGCTCGCCGTGGCCAAGCTGCTCAAGGCTGTGGTCGACAAGGAACAGCCTCAACTGGTGATCCTCGGCAAACAGGCCATCGACAGCGATAACAACCAGACCGGCCAGATGCTCGCTGCATTGAGCGGCTACGGTCAGGGCACGTTCGCCTCGAAAGTCGAAGTGTCCGGCGACAGCGTTGCCGTGACCCGCGAAATCGACGGCGGCGCGCAGACCGTTTCGCTGAAACTGCCGGCCATCGTCACCACTGACCTGCGTTTGAACGAGCCGCGCTACGCGTCCCTGCCAAACATCATGAAAGCCAAGAAGAAGCCTCTCGAAGTGCTGACTCCGGACGCTTTGGGCGTTTCCACCGCCTCCACCAACAAGACCCTCAAGGTCGAAGCGCCGGCTGCACGCAGCGCAGGCATCAAGGTCAAGTCGGTGGCTGAACTGGTCGAGAAACTGAAGAATGAAGCGAAGGTGATCTGAATGACGATCCTGGTGATTGCTGACTACTCAAATGATAAGCAGAACAACAAAGTGCTCGCCCCAGCCACCCTGAATACCTTGGCCGCCGCAGCGAAAATTGGCGGCGATATCCACGTGCTGGTGGCGGGCGCTTTTGTGGGCACCGTGGCTGAGGCGGCAGCGGATATCAAAGGGGTGAACAAAGTATTGCTGGCCGACAACGTCGCGTATGCCAATCAACTCCCTGAAAACGTCGCGTTGTTAGTGACCCGTCTGGTGATCGAACAAAACACGATCTACAGCCATGTCCTCGCCTCGGCCACGTCCAACGGCAAGAACATTCTGCCGCGCGTGGCCGCTGCCCTGGGCGTCGACCAGATCTCCGAGATCATTTCGGTAGAAAGCGCCGACACCTTCAAGCGCCCGATCTACGCCGGTAACGCCATCGCTACCGTGCAGTCGAACGCTGCGGTCAAAGTCATTACCGTCCGCGCCACCGGTTTCGACCCCGTTGCCGCCGAAGGTGGTTCGGCTGCCGTTGAAGCGCTCGCTACGGCTCATGACGCCGGTATCTCCAGCTTCATCAACGAAGAACTGGCCAGGTCCGATCGTCCTGAACTGACCGCTGCCAAGATCATCGTTTCCGGCGGTCGAGGCATGCAGAACGGCGACAACTTCAAACACCTGTACGCCCTGGCCGACAAGCTGGGCGCTGCCGTCGGGGCTTCCCGCGCGGCGGTAGACGCCGGTTTCGTGCCCAACGACATGCAGGTCGGCCAGACCGGCAAGATCGTTGCGCCACAGCTGTACATCGCCGTCGGCATTTCCGGCGCGATCCAGCATTTGGCCGGTATGAAAGACTCCAAGGTGATCGTTGCGATCAACAAGGATGAAGAAGCGCCGATCTTCCAGGTGGCTGATTACGGCCTGGTGGCAGACTTGTTTGAAGCGATTCCGGAAATGGCCGCCCTGGCCTGATCACCGACCGACGGGAGCGATGAATATGAACAGTACCGATTTTTCAGCCTGGATTGGACGTCGTCAGGAAAGCCAGGACCGGATCAGTTTCAACTTGGTGAAACGAATCGCCGCGACGTTGAGCGAAGTGGCGCCGCAGCCTGGTGAACCGCTTCCCCCCTTGTGGCATTGGGCTTTTTTTCAGGAACCGGTTACCGCCGACGAACTGGGCCCGGACGGTCATCCGGCGCTCGGGGGATTCCTGCCGCCCGCCCACAACCGCAACCGCATGTGGGCAGGTAGTCGGCTGGAGTTTTACCAGCCGTTGAAAGTGGAGGCTGAGGTGACCTGTGTCTCAACCATTCTCAATGTCGAAGAGAAACACGGTCGCACAGGTTCCTTGTTTTTTGTCACGGTACGCCATGAATATTTCCAGGACGGCAAGCGCGCCCTTCAGGACGAGCAGGACATCGTCTATCGGGAACCCACTCCTCCCAAACCAGGCGGCACCGAAGCACTTCCTGAAGGCCAATGGCAGGCACGGGTCGAGCCCTCAGCTACGCTGCTGTTTCGCTACTCTGCCGTCACGTTCAATGGCCATCGAATTCACTATGACTGGCCATATGTCACAGAGACTGAAGGTTATCCGGGGTTGGTCGTGCATGGTCCTTTGATCGCCACCCTGAATTTGCGTGCCTTTACCAAAGCGCACCCGAACGTGCGCTTGAAGCGCTTCACCTTCCGTGGCGTCCGACCTTTGATTTCACCTCACCCTTTCGAGGTCGGCGGACGTCTGATCGACAGCGGCAAGGCACAGCTCTGGGCGGGTAATCAGGACGGTGCAGCGCAAATCGGCGAAGTCGAGTTCAGCGCGGGAGAAGCGCCATGAATACGTCCATCGTTCGCTCTGCCCTGTTTGTGCCTGCCACTCGTCCAGAGCGGATACCTAAAGCCATCGCAACCGGTGCAGACCGGGTCATTGTCGATCTAGAGGACGCGGTGCAGGAAAATCTCAAGGAACAGGCGAGGGATAACCTGGAGCGCTTCTTGAGTGACAATCCGAACGCCCCGATCCTGGTACGAGTGAATGCCCCGGATCACTGGGCCCACGTGGCAGATCTGGAGCTTTGTCGACAACACGCCGCCGTGACCGGCGTTTTGCTGCCCAAAGCAGAAAGCGCGCAGCATGTCCTCACGGCGGCCAATACTCGAAAGCCGATCTGGCCCATCATCGAAAGCGCCAAGGGTCTGGCCGAACTCCAGGTGATTGCCCAGACCCAGGGCGTTGAACGCTTGTCGTTCGGAAGCCTTGATCTGGGCCTGGACCTGAACTTGACCACCGGCAGCCATGCTGCCCAACAAATCCTGAGTCACGCTCGCTATGCTGTACTGCTCGCGACGCGGGTGGCCGGCCTCGCTCCGGCGCTGGATGGCGTGTTTCCATCCATACAGGACACCGTCGGCCTGCACAGCACCGTTCAGTTTGCCCGCGACATGGGGTTCGGTGGCGCTTTATGTATCCACCCGAGCCAAGTGGCGATTATCCACCAAGCGCTGAAACCCGGTCTGGAGGAGCTGCACTGGGCGCAACGCATCATGGACGCCGCCCGTTCGGGGGAAGGTGTATTCGTGCTCGATGGCCAAATGGTCGATGCGCCTGTCATAGCCCGAGCACAGGCCATCCTGGCGCGCGCGACCTGACTCAACAGCAACATGCCTGATCATTTCCGCCTCTTTCCATCACGGGTATGAAGGATCGAAGTCGAAGCGCCTGACGGCGCAGCACGTTCCATCACACCCGAATGAAATCCACCAACGCCCGCAGCGCGGCGGGCAGGTGCCGCCGTCCGGAGTAATAGAGAAAGAACCGGCCCGGCGGCGCAGCGTAACTTCCCAATATCGCCTCCAGCCGGCCTGCGGCCAAGTCGTCGCGCACCATCGCCTCGTAGACGTAGGCCACGCCTGCACCGTCGCACGCGGCCTGGATCATCGCCGCGTCGTCGTCGAACGTCAGGGGGCCGCTGACTTCAATAGTCAGCGGCTCGCCATTCGCCTGAAACTCCCAGGCATATCGCTTGCCGCTTGGGAAACGGCGGCCAATGCAGGCGTGACCGAGTAGCTCACGCGGTGTCTGTGGCGTGCCGCGCAAGGCAAGATAGGCCGGCGCGGCCACACAGGCGAAACGTTGCGGCGGCCCCACCGGCACCGCCACCATGTCCCCGGCCAGGCTCTCGCCGAAACGGATGCCCGCATCGAAACCATCCCCGACGATGTCAGCCAGGCCGTCGTCGGTCACGACGTCTACTTGCATGCGCGGGTACTTCGCCACGAATCCCGCCAGCATCGGCGCCAGCACCAGCCGTGCTGCCGGGCGCGGCACATTCAGGCGCAGCGTGCCGCTCGGCTCGGCCTGCAAGGCGGTCAGGGCCGCTAGCGCGTCGGCCACTTCTCGCAAGGCTGGGTCGAGGCGCTCCAACAGCCGCTCGCCCGCCTCGGTCGGCGTCACGCTGCGCGTTGTGCGGTGAAGCAAACGCATGCCCAGCCGTTCTTCCAGACTGCGCATGGCATGACTCAAGGCTGAAGCGGACACGCCGCGCTCAGCCGCAGCCTTGCGAAAGCTGCGATGCCGCGCCACCGCCGCGAAGGCATCCAGATCATGTAGGTCAGGCGTCATTGATGAATTTTTCTCAGTAACCAATCAAGCAAAACCCAGCTTATCAACTTCTATCGACCAAGTGACACTGGCGCCTTCTCACTAATGCAGGGATTTGACAATGCAGCAGCAACGACTCGGCAGCACCGACTTCATGATTTCACCGATCGGGCTGGGCACCTGGGCCATCGCGGGGCCCGGCTGGGAATTTGGCTGGGGCGCGCAAGACGACGCTGAGAGCCTTGCCGCGCTGGAATACGCGGTGGAGCGCGGGGTGAACTGGATAGACACCGCCGCCGTCTATGGCCTGGGCCACGCCGAGGAAGTCGTCGGGCAGCTGCTGCGTCGCGTGCCTGCCTCGCGCCGTCCGCTGGTGTTTACAAAAGGCAGTCTGGTCTGGGATCGCGCGAGTCGGCAGATTTCGCATTCGCTGGCACCGGCGTCGCTGGCGCAAGAAATTGACGACAGTCTGCGCCGCCTCCAGGTCGAGACCATCGACCTGTACCAGATCCACTGGCCGACCTTTCCGCCGGGTGGCCCGGACGAAGGCATCGAAGCTGCACTCTCAGTGCTGGACAAGGCGCGCAGACTGGGGAAAATTCGCGCCATCGGCGTATCGAACTTTGACGTGGCCCAACTCAAACGCGCTCAGGCGGTGACGGCGATCGCCTCGCTCCAGCCGCCGTACTCGGCATTGATGCGCGAGGTCGAGGACGACATCCTGCCGTTCTGTGAGCAGGCCAATATCGGCGTCATCGCCTATTCCACTTTGCAATCGGGCCTGCTCAGCGGCGCCATGACGCGTCAACGCATCGCCGGCTTGCCGAACGACGACTGGCGCAAAACCCGCAGCCCAGACTTTCAGGAACCACGCCTGACCGCGAATCTGGCCTTGGTTGAAGCCTTTCGCCGTATCGGAGAGCGTCACGGGCTGACACCGGCGGCGGTGGCGATCGCCTGGGTGCTGCGGCAACCCGCTGTGACCGGCGCTATCGTCGGCGCACGCCGGCCGGCGCAAGTCGACGGGCTGCTCAGCGCGGCTGAATTTCGCCTGAGCACTGATGAACTGGCCGAGATCGCGCCATTGTTGCCCGAGGGTATGGGCACCAACGTGCCCGAGGCAGCTAGCTCCTGAGCGGAAATTTGCCACTGCGCTCACGATGACCACGTCCCCGCCCCGTCGCCGCCTGACTGAGAGTGGCGATGGCCGCCCCAATGATGGCAAAGAGCCGTGACAAATCCTCTAATAGAGATTAAATTACCGCCGCCCCGCCGATGGAGGGTCGGGCATTCGCACTCAGTTAAGGAAAACGATGGCAATGGTCTATTGTCGTGCTTGCGCCAAGGAGCTTCATGAAACGGCGCTCACCTGCCCCCAATGCGGGGCGAGCCAACAGGCCTTCGTGCCACCCACGCAAGCCGGGGTTCCCTGGCTCGCCATCGTTTCGCTGATCTGCGGAATTATCGGCGCTCTCACCCTTTTTGATGATTCCGAATGGGACATCGAAACGATCCTCGGCGTCGGACTGTTCAGCGTCGCAGGTCTCACTTGCGGCATCGTCTGCATCAACGAAAAACACTCGGGAAGAAACCTCGCGATCGCCGGCATCATATTGTCAGGCTTCACCGCGTTGATTCTTTGCTGTCTATCGATTCAATAATTTTTAGGGAAAAAAACATGAGCATGGTTTTCTGCCGCGGTTGTGCCAAGGAAATAAGTACGCTGGCCCTGGCCTGCCCTCAGTGCGGCGCGCCTCAGGCAGCTCAGCAAACCTACGCAAGCGGCCCTGCCATCACCACAGGCAACCCCTACCTTGAGGCGCTGAAGAATTACGCCGTGTTCAACGGTCGCGCTACGCGTCGTGAATACTGGCTGTTCTTTCTGATCAACATGGGCATCGCGATCGTGATGGGGGTCATCGATGGCTTTTTGAACACCGGTGGGGTCTTGCAGGGCCTTTATAATCTCGCGTTGCTGGTGCCAAGCATTGCCGTCGGTGTGCGCCGTATGCACGATACTGATCGCAGCGGCTGGTGGTTGCTGCTGCCGATCGTTAATATCGTATTCTTGGCACAAGACAGCCAGCCGGGGCCGAATCGCTTCGGTGCCAACCGCAAAGGCATCAACTGACAAACAGCGGCGACCCGCTGATCGAAACGGCCTTCATGGCCGTTTCCTTGTTTCTGGCTGACGCATTCACGGCTGATCGGAATCGTTGCGGTTCTCGCAACACACTTTTGTCACCGATACAATTGATAGCGCCCTAACGAAAGGCCCATGCTAGAGGGCTGATCTGGTGCTTATATCATTCCGAATGATAGTTACCTTTGCTTCATTCGATTCGTGCCATCACACCCCGCCGAGCATCATCCGCCCATCTTCAATACTTTGGCGGATGCATTCCATGGAACAGTCACTCAAACATTTGCGCTTCCCGTTGGCCATGTTGGCCGTACTGGTGATGAGCGCCTGCGGCAAGACTCCGGAGACTGCCGCCACGATGCCTGCGGCAAAAGTCAGCGTGGCCAAGGTGCTGGAACAACCGGTCAACGAGTGGGACGAATTCACCGGGCGCCTCGAAGCGCCGGAAACCGTAGAGATTCGTCCACGGGTGTCGGGCCAGATTGATCAAGTCGCGTTCACCGAAGGCGCGCTGGTCAAGAAAGGCGACCTGCTCTTCCAGATCGACCCACGACCGTTCCAGGCTGAGGTGCGCCGCCTCGAAGCGCTGGTCGCCCAGGCCCGTGCCACCGCCAGCCGCAATGAAAACGAAGCGAGCCGCGGTGAACGTCTGCGCGCCAGCAACGCGATTTCCGCCGAACTCGCCGACTCGCGCACCACCGCCGCCCAGGAAGCCCGCGCCGCTGTCGGTGCCCTGCAGGCGCAACTCGATCTGGCCAAGCTGAACCTGAGTTTTACCCGTGTCACTGCGCCGATCAGTGGTCGCGTCAGCCGTGCCGAAATTACCGCCGGCAACCTGGTGACCGCCGATACCACCGCGCTGACCAGCGTGGTGTCGACCGACAAGGTCTACGCCTACTTCGACGCCGACGAGCGTGTCTTCCTCAAATACACCCAACTGGCTCGTAACGGCCAGCGCGGCGCGACAACTCCGGTGTACATGGGCCTGTCCAACGAAGACGGCAATCCGCACCTGGGCCAGATGAATTTCGTCGACAACCAGGTCAACCCGAAAACCGGCACCATCCGTGGCCGCGCGGTGTTCGACAACAGCGACGGCACCTACACCCCGGGTCTGTATGCACGTCTGAAACTGGTCGGCAGCGGCACCTACAACGCGATGCTGATCAACGACGAAGCCGTCGGCACGGACCTGGGCAAGAAATTCGTTCTGGTCATGGATGCGGACAACAAAACCGTTTATCGCGCCGTCGAGCTGGGGCCGAAAATCGAGGGCCTGCGGATCGTGCGCAACGGTCTGAACAAGGACGACACCATTATCGTCAAGGGTCTACAACGGGTACGTCCTGGCTCGCCAGTGACCCCTGAAGTGATCCCGATGGCCAGCGAACAAACCCTTGCGGCACTCGCTCAACAACGTCAAGCGCTGGAAGCCAGCAACCTGCCTAAAGTCGCCCCTGCCAAAGGCGCCTCGGGTCCGGCTGCGAAGCTGGCTGCTACGACCCCACGCGGTTAAGGGACGACAACTCCGATGAATTTTTCCCAGTTCTTCATATTCCGGCCGATCTTCGCAGCGGTGCTGTCGCTGCTGATCCTGATTGCCGGTGCGATCTCGCTGTTCCAGTTGCCGATCAGCGAATACCCCGAAGTCGTGCCGCCGACCGTAGTGGTCCGCGCCAACTTCCCGGGCGCCAACCCGAAAGTCATCGGTGAAACCGTGGCGGCTCCGCTGGAGCAGGCCATCACCGGTGTCGAGAACATGTTGTACATGTCCTCGCAATCGACCGCTGACGGCAAGATCACCCTGACCATCACCTTCGCGCTGGGCACCGACCTGGATAACGCGCAGGTGCAGGTGCAGAACCGCGTGACCCGTACCGAGCCGAAACTTCCTGAAGAAGTGACGCGCATCGGTATCACCGTCGACAAGGCATCGCCCGACCTGACCATGGTTGTGCACTTGACCTCACCGGACAAGCGCTACGACATGCTCTATCTGTCCAACTACGCGATCCTCAACATCAAGGACGAGCTCGCCCGTCTGGGCGGTGTCGGTGATGTGCAGTTGTTTGGTATGGGCGACTATTCGCTGCGGGTCTGGCTCGATCCGAACAAGACCGCTTCGCGCAACCTGACCGCAACCGATGTCGTGACGGCCATTCGTGAGCAGAACCGTCAAGTCGCCGCCGGCCAGTTGGGCGCGCCCCCTGCCCCGACGGCGCAGAGTTTTCAGCTGTCGATCAACACTCAGGGCCGTCTGGTCACTGAGGAAGAGTTCGAAAACATCGTCATTCGTGCAGGCGACGATGGTGAAATCACCCGTCTCAAGGACATTGCTCGCGTAGAACTGGGCTCCAGCCAATACGCCCTGCGTTCGCTGCTGAACAACCAGCCTGCGGTCGCGATCCCGATCTTCCAGCGCCCTGGCTCCAACGCCATCGACATTTCGAACGAAGTGCGCGCGAAGATGGACGAGCTGAAGAAAGGCTTCCCGCAGGGCATGGACTACAGCATCGTCTATGACCCGACGATTTTCGTGCGCGGCTCGATCGAAGCGGTGGTTCACACCCTCTTCGAAGCGCTGATCCTCGTGGTGCTGGTGGTAATCCTGTTCCTGCAGACCTGGCGCGCCTCGATCATTCCATTGGTGGCGGTGCCGGTATCGTTGATCGGTACGTTTGCGGTCATGCACCTGTTCGGTTTTTCGCTCAACGCTCTGTCGCTGTTCGGCCTGGTGTTGGCCATCGGTATCGTGGTTGACGACGCCATCGTCGTGGTGGAAAACGTCGAACGCAACATCGAACTGGGACTGACCCCGGTCGAGGCCACCAAACGCGCCATGCGTGAGGTGACGGGGCCGATCATCGCGACGGCACTGGTGCTGTGTGCGGTGTTTATTCCCGCAGCGTTCATTTCTGGCCTCACCGGACAGTTCTATAAGCAGTTCGCTTTGACCATTGCCATCTCGACCGTGATTTCGGCGTTCAACTCGCTGACCCTATCGCCGGCATTGGCTGCGGTACTGCTCAAGGCCCATGACGCACCGAAAGACCGCTTCTCCCGGGTGCTCGACAAACTCTTCGGTGGCTGGCTGTTCCGCCCGTTCAACCGCTTCTTCGATCGCGCCAGCCATGGTTATGTCGGTACCGTGCGCCGGGTAATCCGCGGCAGTGGCATTGCGCTGTTCCTCTATGCCGGCCTGATGGTGCTGACGTTCTTCGGTTTCTCCAGCACACCGACCGGTTTCGTGCCCGGCCAGGACAAGCAATACCTGGTGGCGTTCGCCCAACTGCCGGACGCGGCCAGCCTGGATCGCACCGAAGACGTGATCAAACGCATGTCCGACCTGGCCCTGAAACAGCCAGGCGTGGAAAGCGCCGTTGCCTTCCCGGGCCTGTCGATCAACGGCTTCACCAACAGCCCGAACGCCGGCATCGTGTTCGTCACCCTGAAACCGTTCGACGAGCGTAAAGACCCGAGCATGTCGGCCGGGGCGATTGCCGGTGCCTTGAACGGCCAGTACGCCAACATTCAGGAAGCGTACATGGCGATCTTCCCGCCACCGCCGGTACAAGGCCTGGGCACCATTGGCGGTTTCCGTCTGCAAATCGAAGACCGGGGTAACCTCGGCTACGACGAGCTGTACAAGGAAACCATGAACATCATCAACAAGAGTCACAGCGTGCCAGAACTGGCCGGCCTGTTCACCAGCTACACCGTGAACGTTCCGCAGGTCGATGCCGCCATCGACCGTGAAAAAGCCAAGACCCACGGCGTGGCCGTCAGTGACATCTTCGACACCCTGCAGATCTACCTGGGTTCGCTGTATGCCAACGACTTCAACCGCTTCGGGCGCACCTATCAGGTCAACGTTCAGGCCGAGCAGCAGTTCCGCCTCGAATCCGATCAGATCGGCCAACTGAAAGTACGCAACAACAAAGGCGAAATGATCCCGCTGGCGACCTTCATCAAGGTCAGCGACACCTCGGGGCCGGATCGCGTGATGCATTACAACGGCTTCATTACCGCTGAAATCAACGGTGCCGCCGCCCCCGGCTACAGCTCCGGCCAGGCCGAAAAAGCCATCGAAAAACTGCTGAAGGACGAGTTGCCGAACGGCATGACCTACGAGTGGACCGACCTGACCTATCAGCAGATTCTGTCCGGTAACACCGCACTGTTCGTGTTCCCGCTCTGCGTATTGCTGGCGTTCCTGGTACTCGCTGCGCAGTACGAAAGCTGGAGCCTGCCACTGGCGGTGATCCTGATCGTACCGATGACCCTGCTGTCGGCCATCACCGGTGTGATCATCTCGGGCGGTGACAACAACATCTTCACCCAGATCGGCTTGATCGTATTGGTGGGACTGGCCTGTAAGAATGCGATTCTGATTGTCGAGTTCGCCAAGGACAAACAGGAAGAAGGCCTCGACCCTCTCGCCGCGGTTCTGGAAGCCTGCCGCTTGCGTCTGCGGCCGATTCTGATGACTTCCTTCGCGTTCATCATGGGTGTAGTGCCACTGGTGTTCTCCAGCGGTGCCGGTGCCGAAATGCGTCATGCCATGGGTGTAGCCGTGTTCTCCGGGATGCTTGGCGTGACCTTCTTCGGTCTGTTGCTGACCCCCGTGTTCTACGTGCTGATCCGTAACTTCGTTGAACGCAGCGAGGCCCGCAAGACGGCCAAGGCGCTGAAACTGGAGGCGCAACAATGAGTCTGAAAGTCTTCCTGCCGAGCCTGCTGGTGCTGGCCCTCAGCGCCTGCGCCGTCGGCCCCGACTACAAGACCCCAGCCACAGAGGCGGCCAATATCACGGCCGCCACCGATGGCGCCGCCGGCCAGAAGAACTTCGACCGGTCGAAATTCGAAGGCATCTGGTGGCAGCAGTTCGACGATCCGACCCTCAACCAGTTGGTAACGCAATCGCTGCAAGGCAACCGTGAACTGCGCGTGGCGTTCGCCCGTTGGAAAGCTGCCCGGGCGATCCGCGACGACGCCAGCAACGACGCGATGCCGACCATCACCAGCCGCGCCAGCAGTGATCTGGGCAAGGGTCAGATTCCCGGCCAGACCACCGACCGGGTCAATAGCGAACGCTATGACCTGGGTCTGGACATGGCTTGGGAGCTCGACCTGTTCGGGCGCATCCAGCGCAATCTGGAAGCCAGCGATGCCGACCAGCAAGCGGCTGAAGCCGATCTGTACCAGTTGCAGGTCACCATGATTGCCGAACTGGTCGATGCCTACGGTCAACTGCGCGGCGCCCAGTTGCGCGAGAAGATCGCCGTGGCCAACCTGAACAACCAACAGGAGTCGCGC
Organism: Pseudomonas sp. SWRI99; assembly: GCF_014270125.1. Lineage (NCBI taxonomy): Bacteria > Pseudomonadati > Pseudomonadota > Gammaproteobacteria > Pseudomonadales > Pseudomonadaceae > Pseudomonas > Pseudomonas sp. SWRI99. The sequence goes on from NZ_JABWQR010000004.1 coordinate 74,727, forward strand.
AAGATCACCATCAGCCTGCGTGATGCCGGCGTCGGCGATCAGTTGGACGTCGAGCGGGCCGATGCGCGCCTGGCCAATGTCGAAGCGACCATCCCGCAGTTGCAAGCGGAGCAGGTTCGGCAGAAAAACCGTATCGCCACCCTGCTCGGTGAGCGTCCGGACAAGCTGACTGTCGATTTGAGCCCGAAAGACCTGCCGGCCATTGCCAAGGCCTTGCCGATCGGCGATCCGGGCGAGCTGCTGCAACGTCGTCCGGACATCCTCAGCGCCGAACGCCAATTGGCATCGGCCACGGCGCGCATCGGTGTGGCTAAAGCCGATCTGTTCCCACGGGTGAGCCTCAGCGGCTTCCTTGGCTGGACCGCCGGGCGTGGTTCGCAAATCGGCTCCTCAGCCGCCAATGCCTGGGCGCTCGGCCCGAGCATCACTTGGGCAGCGTTTGATCTGGGCAGCGTGCGCGCCCGTTTGCGCGGTGCCGATGCAGAAGCCGAAGGTGCGCTGGCGACCTATGAGCAACAGGTTTTGCTGGCCCTGGAAGAGTCGGAAAACGCGTTCAGCGATTACGGCAAACGCCAGCAACGGCTGATCTCGCTGATTCGTCAGAGTGAATCGAGCCGCAAGGCCGCCGATCTCGCGGAGATCCGCTATCGCGAAGGCACGACCGATTTCCTTGTGTTGCTCGACGCCCAGCGCGAGCGCCTGAACGCCGAAGACAGCCAGGCCCAGGCCGAAGTCGATCTGTATCGCGGCATCGTCGCGATCTACAAAGCCCTCGGCGGTGGCTGGCAACCGGAGACCGTCGCCAGCAAGTAAAGATTGTTAAAGAGCTCCTTTGGTTGGCCGCAACCAACCAATTCTTTTGCCCCGCGTATCATTCGGTCGCGGGGTTTTTTTATGCTTTTTTTCGGTTAATGAGGTCCCTTGTGGGAGCGAGCCTGCTCGCAGCACCCTGTCAGGCAAATCACCGGTGGCTGACACTCCGCCTTCGCGAGCAGGCTCGCTCCCACAGTGGATCAGGGCTGGTCTTGAGAGTTGTGATCTTCCAGGACGGTGACGGTCGCGGTTGTACCGGCGCGCAAGCGATTCTTGCCGGCGAAATCACCGTCAATGCCAATGCGCACCGGCACTCGTTGCGCCAGTTTCACCCAGGTGTAGCTCGGGTTGATATTGGCCAGCAGCCGGCTGCCGGGGGCGTTCTCGCGGTCGGCGATGGCAAAAGCAATGCTTTCGACCGTTCCGCCAAAACGTTCTCCGCTCATCAACTGAATGCGCACCCGGTCGCCCTCCTCGATTCTCGGCAGCTTGGTTTCTTCGAAGTAACCGCTGACATAGAACGAATCGCTGTCGACCAGCGCCAGCAGGGCGCCGCCTGCCTGCGCGTAATCGCCTTGACGGGTCAGCAGGTTGGTCACGTAACCGCTGACCGGCGACTCGACGCGGGTACGCTGCAAATCGAGTTCGGCCTGGGTCAGGGCGGCAATCGCCAGCTGCACATTGGCCTCGGCCAGTCCGAGGTTGGCCTGATTGCGCAACAGGTCAGCCTGAGCGACAGCCACGTCAGTGCTCGACTTTTCCCATTCCTCGCCGGAAATGGCGAAGCCCTGTTTCAGCGTGCGTCGCCGGCGCTCCTCGCTTTGGCGTTGTTTGAGCAACGCTTCACTGGCAACAATCGCCGCTTGCGATTGCCCCAGCGAAGCCTTGGACACCTCGACCGAACGCCGGGCATGTTCGACGGCCAATTGATAACGCGCCGGATCGATTTCCAGCAGCAACTGGCCCTTGTCGACATGCTGATTGTCCTGCACCGCCAGCTTGACGATACGCCCGGAGACATCGGCCGACAGCGTCACCACATCCGCCCTCACCCGGGCATCCCGGGTCCACGGCGCACGGGTGTAATACTCCCAGGCGAACCAGCCAAGGATGATCGCCAGGATCACCACCGCCACGGTCGTCATTCGTGCAACTAGCGCTTTCAAGGCATCAGGCTCCCATCAACAAAATCAGCGTGGCACAGACGCAGGCATACAGCGCGCCCTCGAACAGCGCCTCATGCCAGACCAGACGCAGCACGCCCAGACGCCGCAAACACCCGTCCAGCAGCATGAAGATGGGGATTGCCAGTAACAGCGCCTGGGCAATCGGCGGCAGATAGACGCCGCCAATCTCGAAATCAATGGGCAAGTTGCGGTTCTCCTTCCAGAGCTTCAGGTTGCAAATACTCGCCGTGGCGTTCAAGGAACGACACAACGATCAGGAGCGCCACGCGCATGCGGAACACCGACCATAAATGCTCATGACTGGCGGCATGCAAATCATCCAGTTCATCGCCCAGTTCGTGCAGCATGGCCAGCAACCCTGCGAGTTGTACATCCTGACGCCCGGCGACGAAACGACCGGTCTGGCGTAACGCCGACGCCAGGCGCTGAGTGAATGCCTCGGTCAACAAGGCATTGCTTTGTGCCTGCTGACGCAACTGATGCATGGCCACGCCCAACGCTACACAAGCCAGACTGATTTCATACAATCGCTGCACGGCGCGCTCATTTGCCGCTGGCAACAGACCGAGCATGCTGGTCAGTCGGTCGGTCATCCGACTCTCGAAGGCGAATTGTTGTTCATCGGTCGCCGGCATTTTGCTCAGTTGATATACCTGCTCCCGCGCTTCGCCGTACAACCGACGAATTCGCAAGCCTGGGCGGAACGGAAAGATCAGCGCATAGACGATCAGCGCCAGCATGGCTGCACTGACGTAGGCGCCGGCGAATTCGAACCATTGGATCGCCGTGTTCTGTCCGGTGCCGAAGTTCTGTGGCCCGATCATGAGGAAACTCGACAGGCCAAGCCCCATGCCGATCCCGGCAGTCGCCGGACTGGCAATACCGACGGCAATGGCATACAACAGCGGCACCAGCAGCAAGGCGAGCAATTCGAAATCACTGATCGCCGGCACCAGCATGAATTGATAGATCGCCGACACCACCAGCGCCAGTCCCAACCCTCTGGCATAGCTTTGCGCAGCCATTAGCGGACGTGGAAAGGTCGCCATCAGCGAGCAGAGAATCCCCACCAGAATCATCCCGCCCCGCGCGCCGTCCCATGCCGTTTCGATCCAGATCAGCCCGGCGACCAGAAGCGCAGTAAAGGCTCGAATGGCGTTCATCGAGGCCAGGGTGAAATCCAGATGCAGCGGACTGGACTGGCCCCGATACAGACAACTCGCCGGTCGCCCTTGCTGAATGGCGTCGCTCAGCTCAAGAATCTGCTCCAGTTGCTGCAGCAGTCGCGCCTGCTCCCAGCGTAAGGCCCAGGCCAGTGAGCGCAGGGTCGCGCTCATGTTCTCGGTCTGTTGCTCGGCTTTGTACGCCAACGCTTCGAACTGTTGCTGCAAGGTGACGAAGCGCTGCCGGTCCTCACCAGAGAGTGCACGGCCCTGTTGCGCCAACTGATCCAGTAATGCCAGCTCCTCGGCCCGCAGTTGCTGAACCTGCGGCGGCAAATCGCCCTCCCAGCGCTCTATGAGCAGTTCGCGTTGATGACGCAGTGCGGTAAGTCGCGAGGTCAGCAACATCAGTTGGTTGCCCAGCAGCAATACCAGGTTATCGGCGCTGCGCAACCGTGGCGCATCGAAATACAAATGGCGCCGCAACCCTTCCAGCGCACTGATTTCACCGAGCAGCTGCATTTGCCGACGCTGGAAATCGGCTTCGCTTTCTTCCGTGCGAAGAACCTCGGCGGCGTGGCTGGCGGCCAGTTTGATCACCTGATCGACCTTGGAAAAATAACCTTTGGCGACGGCTTCCGGCCGGGCCGTCAACAGACTGACCACGCAAACGCAAGCGACCGCCAGCAGGGTTTCAGTGACGCGAGTGACGGCGAGCAGAAACGTACCGTCCTGATCCGGAATCGCCAGCAAGGCCACGACCACAGCAGTGTATCCGCTGAGCACGAACGCCTGGGAGCTGGTGTAGCGCAGCAAGGTGCCGCCCGCCGTGCACAGCGCGAGCCACAGGGCCAGCGTGATAATGAACGGCAACGGCGCCTGAGGGAAAATCGCCATGATCAGCACTGCCACCGCCGCGCCGACAGTGGTGCCAATCACTTGGCCAAAGCTGCGCGCCAGCGCCATCCCCGCCAGCGGCTGACTGACAATGACCACGGCCATGATCGACCACTTGGGTTGCTCGAGATCGAACACAAACGCCAGATAAAGGGTCAACAGCCCGGCGGCGATGGTGCGCAGGGCAAACAGCAAAACAGCCTGGCCGGGATGGATCAAAGCCTTGAAGTAAGCAAACAGCGCTGGCATGGGCACACTCTTTAAAACGACTTCTGCAAGCGTAGACACTGCTTCAAAAGCCTGACGGATTTCACAGTCGACACGACGCGTAGGACGATTCGCCGGCAAGGGTTTGACTCACACGCCAAGCTGACCGAAGCTTGCCGCTCTGCTCAAGTTCGAAGCTTTCGGAAACCCGCATGACTCAGTCCCGCCGCAACCTGCTGATCGGCCTTGGCCTTGTACTGATCCTCGGTGTCGTCTGGCTATCTTTGCGCAGCACCACCCCGACCATCCCCGACGCTATCAAACATGGCTACAGCGAAGCGCTGAACGCAGCCCGAACCGGCGAACCCGGCGCGGCGCGTCAGCTGTACCAGCAAATGGGCCGGCCGGACATCTCGGTCAAGCGTCGGGTCTGGCTACATGGTGAATTAGCTAATTATCCGAGTCCACAGGCCTTGAAACTGGCCGACGCGGACTTACACCACGAAGCGCCACAAGTGCGCGTGGCTGCGATTAAAAGTGTCGTCGGTCTGGTGCCCGGCGGGCAACGCAGTCTGCTGCTCGGACCGTTGCTGGACGATGGGGATCAGACGGTCCGCTTCGCCGCCATCAATGCCCTGCTCGGTCTGACGCCTGACGAGCTGGGGCTGTACTTCGCCCCGTTGCAGCAAGCGATCGATGGCTGGCAACAGGCGCTTGAAGGACAGCCGGAAAGCGCTGCCAATCAGGCGCAACTGGCGCGTCTTTACATTCATAACGCTGAATACAAGCAGGCCCGACAGGCACTGGACAATACCCTGCGGCTGGAACCCGGCAACCTGCCGGCGCTGGTGATGCAGATCGACGTGCTCGACCGTCAGGGCCAGAGCGATGCCGCGCGTCAATTGCTCGCCCAACAACTCAAGGCGCAACCCGATTCGGCCTATCTGCAACACGCCCTCGGCCTGTGGCTGTTGCACCATGGCCAGCGTGAATACGCCCTGCTCGGCCTGTCCAAAGCCGTTGAGCTGGAACCGGACAACAAGGATTATCGCTACGACCTGGCGACCACCTTGCACAGCGCAGAAGAGCTGGAAGCGGCGCAGAAGCAATTGCAGGAAATCGTCCAGCGCCACCCCGCGGATCGCAAGGCGCGGGTCTTGCTGATCAACTATTGGAAAGAAAGCGGCCAGTTGCAAAACGTGCAGATTCTGTTGGCGCAACTTGAGCAGTTGAACCCGGACGACCCGGCCCTGCAGCAAGGCCTCTGATCAAGGCTCAGTGAGTGCAATCTGCCATCTATCGAAAGAAAAAGCGGAACCGTGAACACGCCATGAGGTCAAGTAACTCAGGCGGCTCACTTAAGCCAGTCGCCTGATTCCCTAGTCATAAGAGGGCGTTTTTTGACTACATCAAACGAGTTGATCAGTGCGAAAGCCGCCATCGGCGTTGAAGGTCTCGATGACATTCTGGCCGGTGGACTGTCTCGTGGCCACGTGTTCCTGCTCGAGGGTGAACCCGGTACGGGTAAAACCACGGTGGCCCTGCATTTCCTTCGTGCCGGCGCGCTGGCAGGTGAACGCTGCCTGTACATCACGCTCTCGGAAACCGAGAAGGAACTGCGCCAGGGCGCACTCTCCCATGGTTGGGAGCTGAACGAAAAAATCGAAATATTCGAGCTGACGCCGCCGGAAAGCCTGCTCAACGCCGAGCACCAGCAAAGCCTGCTGTATTCCTCGGATCTTGAACTGGGCGAGGCAACCCGGCAGATTTTCGAGGTGGTCGAACGCTTCAAACCGACGCGCGTCGTCCTCGACAGCCTCTCGGAGATCCGTCTGCTGGCGCAGAGCTCGTTGCGTTATCGCCGACAAATCCTCGCAATCAAGCACTACTTCGTGCGCTATGACGCCACCGTCCTGTTGCTTGATGACCTGACCACCGAATCCCTCGATAAAACCGTGCACAGCGTGGCCCATGGCGTGATTCGCCTTGAAGAGCTGACGCCGAGCTACGGCGCGGAGCGCCGCCGGGTGCGCGTGGTCAAGTATCGCGGGCAGAAATACCGTGGCGGCTTTCACGACTTCACCATCATGGGCGATGGCGTGCACGTGTTTCCGCGCCTGGTCGCTGCCGAGCATCGCGGCGACTATGCGCGACTGCAATTATCGAGCGGCATCAAGGAACTCGACGCGCTGCTCGGTGGCGGTATCGAAACCGGTTCAAGCACCCTGATCCTGGGTCCGGCCGGTACCGGCAAATCGCTGATCTCGATGATTTTCGCGGCCGCCGCCGTGGCCCGTGGCGAGAAGGCCGCGCTGTTCATTTTCGACGAAGAGCTGGGCCTGCTGTTCGAACGCATGCGTCATATCGGCATCGACCTCAAAGCCTTGCAGGCGACCGGCAATTTGCTGATCGAACAAGTCGACGCCGCCGAATTGTCGCCAGGCGAGCTGTCATACCGCGTTCGGCGGTGTGTCGATGAGCGCGACATCAAGACCGTGGTCATCGACAGCATCAACGGCTATCAAGCGGCAATGCCGGAAGAAAACGCGCTGGTGCTGCACATGCACGAATTGCTGCTGTACCTGAACCGTAAAGGCGCGGCGACCTTCATGACCGTTGCGCAGCATGGCCTCGTCGGCGACATGCAGGCGCCGGTCGATATCACTTACCTGGCCGACACGGTGATTCTGTTGCGTTACTTCGAAGCCCTGGGCAAAGTCCGTCGGGCCATCTCGATCATCAAAAAACGCACCGGCAACCATGAGTCGACCATTCGTGAATACCGGATTTCCGCGCGCGGCATGACCATCGGGCAACCGCTGGAGTCTTTTCAGGGCGTACTGCGTGGCGTGCCGACTTACATGGGAGCGAGCAATCCATTGCTCGAGGATGAAAGCTTGTGACGGTCAACACGCCGCTGGCCGAACGGGTCCTGATTCTGGCGCCCTTGGGTCGGGACAGTCAGATCGCGCTGAAGATCCTCAACGAAGCACGTTACGAGGGTCAGATCACGGCGAGTCTCGGTGCCCTGTGCGCCGAACTGGAATTCGGCGCCGGGCTGCTGTTGATCGCTGCGGAAGCCTTGCGCGGGCCAGAGCTGGAAGGGCTGATCCTCTACCTCGATCAGCAGCCCGCCTGGTCCGACCTGCCCATCGTGCTGTTGACCCATCACGGCGGCCAGGAACAAGGCCCGCCGTCCGGCCTGAGCGAATTGCTCGGCAACGTGACGTTTCTCGAGCGCCCTTTCCACCCGGCGACACTGGTCAGTCTGGTCACCGCAGCCCTGCGCGGACGGCGACGACAATATGAAGCCCGCGACCGCCTGATTGATCTGAGCGAAAGCGAACGGCGCCTGCAATCGACCCTGGAAACCCTCGAACAACAGGTCGAAGAACGCACCGCGCAACTTCGTCATAACGAAGAAGCGTTGCGCCAGTCGCAGAAGATGGAAGCGGTCGGCCAACTCACCGGCGGCATCGCACACGATTTCAACAACATGCTGACGGGCATTATCGGCAGCCTGGAACTGTTGCGCCGGCGTCTGGCCCGGGGACGTACCGAAGACCTCGACAGCCTGATTGACCTTGGCGTGACCTCAGCCAACCGCGCCGCCGGCCTGACCCACCGCCTGCTGGCGTTCTCCCGGCGCCAGTCGCTCGACCCCAAAGCCGTGCAAATGAACACGCTGGTGCTGTCGATGGGTGAACTGCTGCAACGCAGTCTCAACGAAAGTATTCATCTGGAAATGCGCCTGGATGACGACCTCTGGGTCGCCGAAGCCGACCCCAATCAACTGGAAAGCGCCCTGCTCAACCTGGTGATCAACGCCCGCGATGCCATGCCCGAAGGCGGCAAACTGGTGGTGGCGACCAGCAATGAGGTGCTGCACCCGGAGTTCACCGAGGCCTACAGCAATCTGGAGCCTGGTGATTACGTCATGCTCAGCGTTACCGACAATGGCAGCGGCATGCCGCAAAGTGTGGTCAGCCGCGCCTTCGACCCGTTCTTTACAACCAAACCCATCGGCCAGGGCACCGGGCTGGGCCTGTCGATGATTTACGGCTTCAGCAAACAATCACGCGGCCATGTGTCGATCGACAGCGAGATTGACCAGGGCACCACCGTCAAACTGTACCTGCCGCGCTTTCGCGGTGAGGAAATCGCACTCCCTGTGTCGGATTCGCAGCAAGCTCCCTATGCCATGGATGGCGAAACCGTGCTCATCGTCGAAGACGATCCGGCCGTACGCGTGCTGGTCAGCGCTGTACTCAGTGAGTTGGGGTATGCCTTCGTCGAGGCCAGTGATGCCGACGGCGCCATGCCGATCCTGAACTCTTCGCAGCGCATCGACCTGTTGATCAGCGATGTCGGCCTGCCGGGCATGAATGGCCGGCAACTGGCGGAGGTTGGCCGCCAGTATCGACCAGGCCTGAAGGTATTGTTCATTACCGGATACGCCGAACACGCGGCGGTGCGCGGCGGATTCCTCGACTCAGGGATGCAGATGATCACCAAGCCGTTCACATTCGACCTGCTGACCGCCAAGGTGCGGGAGATGATCCGGGGATGATCTGATGATCAGCTCCCATCAACAGCAGGTCACGCCATTTATATCAACAGGGCAGTTGCTTCGCGCTGATTTGAAGTTAACCGCCTTTGCTGCGCAGCCTGGTAAACGATCTAAAGAAGCGCCAGGTAATCTCAAACGGCCCCATAGTTTTGAACCTTTGTGTCAGCAAGCGGTGGGCGATTCGTTTTCACCATTTTCTGCAGGCCGGACTTTATGTCGCGTTTATAAGCATTTCGCATTATCTGAAACCCGGAGTTTACAGCGTAATTCACGGTTTCTCGTACGCCGTCGCTGATTACGGCGCTCACGCCCTCAAGCTGCAGCCCTTGCGCCGCCAGTCGAGGGACCGCGCTAAAAGAATCTCGGCCGGCCACATTGCTGAGCTGTTTTACAACTGAAAACTGCGAGAGATCTCGACTTTCCTGGTATGGCGCCTCCTCCGGGAAATAACTGCGGGAAAAACTCATACTCATGGCCACCGCCCCTTTGGTAGCTGCGGGGTACAAAACCTCTTGGGCAAGGCTTACAGAAAGGGATTGCGCAGGACCAAACAGGTTGTAATCAATTAATTTGGAAACCCCTTTAGTCAGCACCGTAGCGCCGATCTCAGCGTTAATACCGGCTCTTGGAGGCGTCCCCGTCCAATCATTGTTCGGCCGGCTTGCTTCGAATTGGGAAAAAAATTCAAACCCGAAGTTATCCCCTAATGACGTGATCTGATCGATTGCCGCAAGATTCAATCCCGGGGTGAAAAAATGCTCAACCGCCACAGGAGCAGCCGTTAATACTGCGCCTCCCAAGGCTCCCGCGGAACGCTCTGCATATCGCCGTAAACGACCGATATCTTCATTCTGATTATGAGCGACCCATGCTGCTCCCGTGATCGCCCCATTGATCGCTGCCGAAGCCCCGCCTGCAACTGCCAACACCCAACTCGCCGGATTCGCAGCCTTTATGAGATAGCCGATAGCCGCCGCAGGCACTTTTGCTGCAAAGTCAAAGCCACCGGCCCATATCATCGCCTTTGCCGTCTCCCATCGCGACAAGCCCTGCAAATCGACATACCCGACCGGGTTGCCACCGACCATCGCGTACAGATTCAGCCCATCGTGGGTGCCCCCTGGGTCGGCACTCAGCCATCGCTGTCGCCACGGCATGTAGTAACGAAACCCGTAATAATAAAGACCGGTGGCGTCGCGCTCTTGCCTTGAATAGCGCACCGTCCGGTAACTGGCCTCGACCTCGTCACGCCCGGCCCACCAAGCTGTGGCGCCATAGGCATAGTAACTTTCCTGACTGATCAGGTGCGCCTCGAAATCCAGCTCCAGGCTGCTGGAACCCAGATGATCGGTGAGGATGTAGCGATGTTGATTGTCGGCGATACGCGAGGGCCGCCCTCTTTCCCAGTGCAGGACCTGCACAGTGCAGCGGCCAGCCTGAACAGTGATGATGTGCAGGGTTTCTTCAGGTGTAGTGCGGATTTCCAGGCCCGGCAAATAGCGGGTTTCATGGGTGCGGGTCAGTTGAGGGGTATGTGCCGTGCGGATTTTACGCAGACGTTGACCCGTGCAGTCATAAAAATAGCACTCGCTATCGTTGGGACCGTTTTTACGAATCACTTGATGGACCTGGCGCAACTGGTTGCGCTTGTCCCAAAGAAGATTCTGGCCTGTTTGCAGCAGGTTGAGGTTGCCGTTGGCGTCGTAACGCCTGGCGATTTCTTCCTCATCCGGTCGCTCACTTGCGACGGTGTACGGCAAACTGCGATTGCTTGTCAGCGCGACAGCCGTGCGTTCGCAGCGCGAACCACTGTCGGCGGTGTGCTGCAGCGTACACAGGTTGCCAGCGCTGTCGTAGTCGAATGTCTGCTGATAATTTTCCAGTTGCAGCGGATCCGCCGGTGAGATGAACTCGGGCAGCTGCGGCCCGCTCAGGGCCCGGATTCGTTGCCGACCAGAGGCTTTGATCAATTGCCCAAGCGTGTCGTACCCATAGGCGGTGAGAGGCGCGACTCGTTGATTGCGGAAATAGTGGATCGACTGAGCGCTGTCGGTGATGCTTAGCAACTTGCCCACCGGATCATAGTCATACGCGAGATCCTGCAGCACCGGCTCGTTGGCCGCTTGCGCGGCCAGGCTATTGAGCCGTCCATTCTGCGAGTCGAAAACGCTGCGAGTGACGACCCCGTTACCGGCAGTTTGCTGTTCTATTTGACCAGACGCGTTGTAGCGGATATCAGCCACTAACGTGGTGTATCCGTTGGCGCCGACCGGTTTCAGACACGCCCGGGCCAATTCCCCGGCCACGGTCTGTCGCAACAATTGTTGATTGCCCTGCGCATCAACGTGCCGGATCAGGTCACCTGAAGCGTTATAGCCCATGCCAGTGATGGCATTCCAATCTTCCAGCAGGGCGTCGCGCTTACTTGGCTCTTCAGGCCAGTCCGGCTCATTCAGCTCTTTGAGGAATCGCCGAGATTGCTCGATAGGCGCACCGTTGAGGCCAAACTCAGTAAAGTACGCCGAACCCGCCGCATCGTCATGACGGACCAACTGCCCGCAGCGATTATGCCGGGCAGACTCGAGGCTGGCGTCGGCGTAAGACAGGCATTCGCTTCGGTGCTCGGACTCGCCGGCCGAACGGTCGAACACGAACGTCGGGCGCAGCCACGCATCGTATTGCACGCGGCGGTGATTGAGCTTTTGATCCCAGCTTTCAAGAGGCTGGCCAGACGCTCCCGTCAACGTCAAACGCCAACCGGCATCCACGTTGACCGATAGCAAGGATGCTCCGGACAGAGTGGTGATGCTGGTCTGGTTGGCGGGAGAGGTATCGTCGTTTTGAAAGCGCAAAAACAGCCGCGGATCACGCGTGTGACTCGCGCGGCGCGGAAGGTCATGAACCGTTTGCCAGACATAGGTTTGAAGCTCGTCCAGGCCCGATCGCCGAAAGTACGAGACCTCGCGTACCGCGGCACCACGAGGTTCAATGACGGCAAGCATTGGCGTGTGACGATGCATGAACAGTGACCTCGCGGTGGTTACGAGGTCTTTATTAGCTCTGAAGCCGCTTGTGTCAACTGTCAGAAATTACAGGTATCGCGCCATTTGCCGCGTTTTCAGGCCAGCAATTCCTGGATCTTTTCCTGCAACACGTCGAGATCAAATGGTTTTTCGAGGATCGGCGCCTTGCTGGTAATCGGGCTGCCGGTCTCGCGGATTTCCTGCGGATAGCCGCTGATGAAAATCACCTTGAGGTCAGGTCGCAACTTCACGGCAGGTTCGGCGATCTGCACGCCGGAAATGCCGCCCGGCAAACGGTAGTCAGTGATCAACATGTCCAGGTGCGGTTTGCTGGCGAGGATTTCGAATGCCTGCTCGCCGTTTTCCGCTTGCAGTACGCGATAGCCCTGCCCTGACAAGTAATCGGTCAGAACCATCAAGATAACCGGTTCGTCTTCGACGACGAGTACAACATCTTGCGCATCTACGCTCATGGGAAGCCTTTGTTCGGTCAATAGCTGCTGATACGACCGTGTGGTCACTCAGAGGTTGCGTCGGATGTGCCGCTTTCCTGGATGGGCAGACAAACGCGAAACAGGGCGCCTTCGTTGATTTCACTCTCGACGACGATGGAGCCGCCATGGGCGGCGACGATCTGCTCGGAGATGAACAGACCCAGTCCGAGCCCGGCCACTACCGTCTTGGCGGAGACCCGTTCGAACTGTTGAAAAATACGCTTCTGGTTCTCGGCACTGATGCCGATACCGTGGTCCTGCACCTCAATGCGCGCCTCATCATCGACGCGGTAAACGCGTACCTGAATCGGACTGCGACCACCGTAACGCAAGGCGTTGGTCAGCAGATTGGACACCACCTGCTCGATCCGGAATTCATCCCAGTGCCCCTCCACCGGCTCCGCTGCGGTGAAAGACACTTCGGTTTCCGCCGCCTCGATCTGTTGCGCAAAGTTTTGCAGCAGATTGCTCACCAACTGCACCAGATCGAAATGGCTCGGCCGGATCGACAGCTTGCCGGTGCGAATGCGCGACACGTCGAGCATGTCTTCGATCAGCCGGATCAGGCTTTTGATCTGCCGTTCATCGCGGTCGACCATCGCGTGCATCTTGTCGAGCGTGAACGCCGAGGCGTTGTCCCGCGCCAGGTGCATCTTGCGCAGTTGGGTTTCCAGTATCAGCCCGTTGAGTGGCGTGCGCACTTCGTGGGCGACGATTGACATGAAGTCATCGCGCATACGCACGGCCTGCTCCAGCTCAAGCTGGGTACTCTGCAATTGCTGGAGCAAGGCTTCCTGCTCGCGGCGCGCCTGCTCCAGTGCTTCGACCTGCTGCTTCATCGCCTTGCTCTGGCGATACAAATCGACAAAGACGTTGACCTTGCTCTTCACCGCATGGATATCCAGCGGCTTGTGCAGGAAATCCACCGCACCGCTTTCGTAGCCCTTGAACGCATAGTTCAGTTCACGGCCGGCGGCGCTGACGAAGATGATCGGGATGTTCTTGGTTTTCTCGGTACCGCGCATCAACTCTGCGAGTTCAAAGCCGTTCATGCCGGGCATTTGTACGTCGAGGATGGCCATGGCGAATTCGTGTTGCAGCAGCAGCGACAACGCTTCATCTGCCGACAGCGCCTTGTAGACGGTGCGGTCTTCACGCTTGATCAACGCTTCAAGGGCCAGCAGGTTTTCCGGCAGATCGTCGACGATCAGCAATTTGGCTTGGATATTACTCAGCATGCGATTCGTTCCAGCTCGACAAGCAGACGGCCGATGCCGTGAATGGTTAGGACATGATCCGGCTGGTGAACATTCAGCGCAGCCTGGGGCATGGTGGCGACTTGTGCTTCTGTGGGGTCCTGGACAATGGTCAGTCCGCCCCGCTGTTTGACGACGGCCAGGCCACGTGCGCCGTCGTGGTTGGCCCCGGTCAGCAGCACGGCGGCCAGCGCCGGGCCGTACGTGTCGGCGGCGGACTCGAACAGAAAATCGATTGATGGCCGGGAATGATGCAAACGCTCTTCCAGGCTCAACGACAGACTGCGGTCCTGCTCCACCGACAGGTGATAACCCGGCGTGGCGAAATAGACGGTGCCGGGGAGGATGTCTTGCTTGTCGCGGGCTTCTTCCACAGGCAGCGCCACACGCCGGGCAAACACTTCGGCCAAATGACTGCGGCGTTCTTCAGGCAGGTGCAGGACGATAATGATCGGCAGCACAAACCCTTGGCGCAGCGGGCCAAGCAGCGTCAGCAGCGCTTCAACGCCGCCGGCCGACGCGCCGATCACAACAGCCTCGATTCGAGGCAGGCTTGGGGTGCCGTTCATGATTTGCGGTAAATCCGTTCTTGTTTCACCAGCGGCTCGAACTGGTTGGCGTAGCTGGAAAAATCCAGGGTTTCCTTGCTGCCCAGCACCAGAAAGCCACGGTGCGAGAGCGATTCATGGAACAGCCCGAACGCCCGGTCCTGAAGCTTCTTGTTGAAATAGATCAACACGTTACGGCAAGAGATCAACTGGGTTTCGGAGAACACACTGTCGGTGGCCAGGCTGTGGTCGGCGAAGGTCACGTTCTCGCACAGACTCTTGTCGAAAATCGCGTAACCGTACGCCGCCGTGTAATAGTCGGCGAACGAACACTGGCCGCCGGCCTGCTGGTAATTGGCGGTGTAGGCGCGCACGTTCTCCATCGAGAAAATCCCTTGCTTGGCTTTATCCAGCGAGCGCGGGTTGATGTCGGTGGCGTAGATGATCGTGCGGTCAAGCAGGCCTTCTTCGCGCAACAGGATCGCCATCGAGTACACCTCCTCGCCCGTGCTGCATCCGGCAATCCAGATCTTCAGCGACGGATAGGTGCGCAGCAACGGCACCACTTCCTGGCGAATCGCGAGAAAGTGCGACGGATCGCGAAACATCTCGCTGACCGGGATCGTCAGCAATTGCAGCAGCTGCATGAATGCCGTCGGATCGTGCAGGACTTTCTCCTGCAACGCTGAAATCGTCGCGCACTCGAACTGGTTCAACGCATGCAGCACCCGGCGCTTGATCGATGCGCCGGAGTAATCGCGAAAATCGTAGCTGTACTTGAGATAGATCGCCTCGATCAGCAAGCGCAATTCAATTTCGCTGTTTCGTTCACTTCGTTCCACTAGATGCGTTCCATCTTCGGTAACCACACGCGAATCAGCGAGAACAGGCGATCGAGGTCAATCGGTTTGGCCAGATAGTCATTTGCGCCGGCCTGCAGGCAGCGTTCCTGGTCGTCTTTCATGGCCTTGGCCGTCACCGCAATGATCGGCAGCTTGCGCCAGCGCGGATCCTTGCGGATCTCGACAGTGGCTTCGAACCCATCCATTTCCGGCATCATCACGTCCATCAACACCAGATCGATGTCTTCGACTTCGTTGAGTCTCTCAATGGCTTCGCGGCCGTTACGGCCGATCACCACCACGGCGCCCTTGTGCTCCAGTGCACTGGTCAGGGCGAAAATATTGCGGACATCGTCATCCACCAGCAGCACCTTGCGACCCTCGAAGACCTTGTCGCGGCTGCGTGCGGTCTTGAGCATCTTCTGCCGTTCATGGGACAACTGCGATTCGACTTTGTGCAGAAAGAGTGTGACCTCGTCCAGCAGTCGCTCTGGCGAACGCGCCCCCTTGATGATGATCGAACGCGAATACTTGCGCAGTTCGGCCTCTTCATCGCGGGTCAGGTTGCGGCCGGTGTAGACGATGACCGGCGGGAATGAACAGATGTCTTCGGTGGACATGCGCTTGAGCAAGTCGTTGCCGAGCATGTCCGGCAGCTTCAGGTCGATCACCATGCAGTCGTAGATCGTGGTGCGCAACAGCTCCAGCGCATCCTGGGCGAGGCCTACAGCGGTGATTTCGATGTCCTCATCGCCAATCAGCCGGGCAATGCTCTCGCGCTGCAAATCATCGTCCTCGACCAGCAGCACGCGCTTGACCTTCTGGGTCAGCTTGGCTTCAAGGCGGGCGAATACATCCTTTAGCTCCTCGCGGGTGGTGGGTTTGACGGCGTAACCGATCGCGCCCATGTGCATCGCTGCCTCAACCCGGTCCTCGACCGAGATTACGTGCACCGGAATGTGTCGGGTTCCAGCGTGCTCCTTCAGGCGTTGCAACACCGTGAGACCAGAGTGATCCGGCAGGCGCATATCGAGCAGGATCGCGTCCGGGACGAACTCACGGGCCAGGTCGTAGCCCTCATCGGCGCCATGGGCTACCAGGCAGTGATAACCGAGTTCATGCGCCAGATCGTAGAGGATGTGTGCAAAGTTCGGCTCGTCTTCCACCACCAGAATGCACCGCGTGGCAAACGGTGCCTTGTCTCGGTCGTCGGCGAAGCGCGGAATGTGTACTGGCGCCAGCGGCGAAACCACGGGCGTGGGCGCAGGTGCGACGGCCGCGCTCGGGGCCGGCGGGGTAAACGTCGAGGGCAGCGATGCGACCTGGTTGGACTCGCTGTAGTGTTGCGGCAATACCAGCGTGAAGACGCTGCCCTGCCCCGGTGTACTGGAGACGCTGATCGAACCACCGAGCAAGGTCGCCAGATCGCGGGAAATCGACAGCCCCAGTCCGGTGCCGCCGTACTTGCGATTGGTGGTGCCGTCGGCCTGGCGGAACGCTTCGAAAATGCTTTCCTGCTGATCGGCCGCAATGCCAATCCCCGAATCCTGCACAACGAAGGCAATGCTGTCGTTCGGCTGACCGCTGATGGTCAGGCTGACGGCGCCTTGTTCGGTGAACTTCACGGCATTGGACAGCAGGTTCTTGATCACCTGCTCCAGACGCTGGCGATCGGTAAACAGCACCGACGGCGCGCCCGGGAGCAAATCCACACTGAACGTCAGGTGCTTGTCGGCGGCCACCGGTTCGAACAGGCTGCGCAGGCTGTCGGCCAGCCGGGCGACGCTGGTGTTCTCCGGAACCACTTCGAGCTTGCCGGCTTCAACCTTGGAAATATCCAGAATGTCGTTGATCAGGTTGAGCAGATCATTGCCCGCAGAGTAGATGGACTCGGCAAACTTGACCTGTTCGGTGGTGAGGTTTTCGTGCGGATTTTCCGCCAGCAACTTGGCCAGAATCAGCGAACTGTTCAGCGGCGTGCGCAGTTCGTGGGACATGTTGGCGAGGAATTCGGACTTGTACTTGCTCGAACGCTGCAACTCTTCGGCGCGCTCTTCGAGCTGCACCTGGGCCTGGTTGAGCAAGTTGTTCTTCAAGTCCATGGCATCGCGTTGCTCGGCCAGGGTCTGCGCCTGCTCGGCAAGCTGCTCGTTGGTCTGTTCCAGTTCGACCTGCTGGGTTTCCAGGTGCGCCTGGGACTCCTTGAGGATGCGCGACTGTTCTTCCAGCTCTTCGTTGGCGGTTTTCAGCTCTTCCTGCTGCACTTGCAGCTCTTCGTTGAGTTGCTGGGTTTCAGCGAGCACTTCCTGCAATCGCTGGCGGTAACGTGCCGCTTCGATCGACGTACCGATGTTGCCGGCGATCAGTTCCAGCAGGTCGATGTCGCGATCGGTCAATGGGCGCAGAAAGCCCAGTTCAATCACACCGTTGACCCGATCGTCGTCGCTGGTCGGCACCACCAGCACGCTGTGCGGCAGACCTTCGCCAAGGCCTGAGCTGACCTTGAAGTAATCGGCCGGCACTGAGTCAAGACGAATCAGCCGCGCCTGCTGGGCGACTTGCCCGGCGATACCTTCGCCACTGTAGATAACCTGTTCCTGGTCTTCCTGCTCACGGGAAAAGCCATAAGTGGCGACGCGCTTAAGGCCACCGTGTTCTTCACGCACATACAGCGCCGCGACGGCGCTTCCCAGGTATTGCGCGCAAAATTGCAGAATATTGCGGCCCAGCAGATTCAGCGTGAGTTGCCCCAACACCTGCTCGGCCAACTGCGTTTGCCCATTGCGCAGCCAAGCCTGGCGCTCCAGGCGTTGGGCGCTGGCCTCCTGTGCCGACAGGGTGGCGGAGTAACTCTGGGACAGGTTGACCAGATCGCGGCGGCCTATATAGGCAAGCAAGCCGCTGATCCCGGCGATGAACAGCAGGTACAGGCTGATACTCCAGACCGTCGTGCGGCGTACATCCTCGTTGCGCGTGGCGCGCAGGACCTGCTCGGTTTCGATCACGTCTTCAAACTGTTTACGAATCTCATCCGTCAGGCGCTTGCCCCGCCCCGCTTTCACCGCGCCGCGGTAATCGCCGCTGCTGCGCTGCAAATCAATCATCGACTGCGCGTAGTTGGCCCACTCGACCTGCAATGCCTGAAGACGACGCAGGCGATCGGTCTGAATCGGATTGTCCGCCGTCAATTCGAGCAGCGTGTTGAGCGCGACGGCAATACGCGGCTTGGCCGTTTCGTAGGGATCGAGAAAATGCTCATCGCCACTGAGCAGGTAACCGCGCATCCCGGTTTCGAGGTCGACGGTCAACTTGACCGCCTCGTTGGCGTTATTGATGACCCGGTCGGTGTGCTCGACCCACTGGATCACCGACAGCAGATAGGTAATCAGCGACACGAAGAACACCGCACTGATCGCGCCAACACCCAGCGGCAGGCTGATGTTGCGACTCAGAAGTTTACGAAACCGTTGTTCATCAACCGAAGACGGAGAGGACATGGGGCAGCCTTGTCGAACTGTTGAAAACCCGAGAGTTTGCCCCAAAACCACGGGCTGGATCCATTTTTCTGACAATATTGATGGCATTTTCCTACACGCCTGCCCTTTGTGGTGGCAGCAGCAGTTATCCTTGTCGTCGCGCACGGCCCCGCTCTTTTTTTGTATCAGAACGGGAACTTGTGGCTATGCGCCATTTACTCATGCAAGAGTCCGGTGATTTTGATCAACCGGTATCCCCCCGATTTCCTTCTTCCGAGAGTCCTGTCATGTCTGCCAACCCTGCCACCCCTGCCACCATCCTCGTCGTAGAAGACGACGACATCGTGCGCATGCTCATTGTCGATGTGCTTGAGGAGTTGGAATACACGGTTGTAGAGGCTGATGGTAGCGCTGAGGCGCAGGTAATCCTCAAGAATCTGGACACCCGCATCGATCTGATGATGACGGATGTGGGGCTACCCGGCATGGACGGTCGTGAACTTGCCACCGAAGCACGAAAGTCACGCCCGGAACTGCCTGTACTGTTCGCCAGTGGCTATGCCGAATCGATTGATGTCCCGAAAGACATGTACATGATCGGCAAGCCGTTTTCGATTGATCAACTACGCGATAAAGTAAACGGCATCTTGAAAAGTTAAATGACGTCGAAGCACCTTGTTATATTCAAGCACTCTTTGCAATGCTTAAACGCTTTCAATCACTAACCGCGCCTGCTTATCCTGAGTCAACTTGCTAATTAAGGCGTCACTCTATCGTGACGCCATAACCAACAAAAGTTGAAACCAATCCAACTCAGGAAGAACGGCATGCGCCTGATTTTTACAGATAAACCCCGCATTATTGATCGCTCCAACTTCGATAAAAATGAAAAAGCCAAAGTCATTGAAGCTTTAATTACCTGCTCCAAAATGACTCACGATGAGGACTTCTGGTCCACTACCGGCTGGTTTTCGCACCTGCATGGCAAATCCAGGTTCGGCAGCATTTTCATTCCGCGCGTGCCTGACAGCACCTTTGACGAAGTGTACGACCCGGCACGCAACCTGTTGCAAAAAATGATCGCGAAGGAAGAGTTTTCATACCTCCCAAAGCAGTACGACCTCACCCTCGATGCCCGATTTGGCGTCGATGGCAGCGGCGTACTGTTTGCACTCGAAATCACCGGTCGACGCGACGTACCCGGTGCAGCGAACAGCGAACTTGAAACGCTTGCTGCGTTCGCAAAAATAACCGGCGGTTATGTCTATACCGGCGAGGTCATTCAACTCGCACAATGGCTGGCGTTCGAAGGTTTGACTGCACCTGAATCACTCGACGAGTTAAACGAGCTGATCAGCTACTTGCAGTCCGAGATCCCCGCCGCGCCTGATGCCGGCGATTACCATGAACTACTGAACGCCCCAGAGGATTCGCCGTTTCATTTGTCGACCGCTGATCGCGAGGTAATTACAGGCGTCATTGAGGAGGTCACACAGGGCAAGACACGCCTCTTGCAAAAGCTGGTCTTCGCCAATTTCAATGCTATTGCGGTTGTCGATAAACGCGAACACGCCGACAGATTCCTGAAAACATTCTTGAGCGGCAAAGTCGCCAGCAACCTGGGGCAGACGCTGCACGAGCGCCTCAACTGGCAACTGGAGGTGGACGAACAAGTACGCTCACGTCAACTTAAAGAGATGGTTGTGGCTGCGCTGGTCATCGACATGCAAGCCAAATCGAGTCTGGCCGGCTTCGATCCGTACCAACCTGCCAATGCACCGTTACATGCGACCCAGGTGCGCGAGAACTTTGAGGATCATCTGGTTGCTGCCGGCATGGCCGATCCGGACAGTGCGGCATTGGCGGCGCACCTTCTGCTGGCCGGAGCAGCGCCTGAGCTACTGATACGAGACGTGCCTCCCGGGCTAACCTTGGGAAAGCCTGGCTGGATGGCTCTTTCCCGGGCAGTGGCCTTGATCGAACAGGCTTCGCCCGGCTCATCGCGACTGATGAAATACGCGCAAATCATGGCGTTTTCCGAGCTGGCGCCGGTGTCACCCGAGCAAATTCAACTGCATCAGCAAGCGGGCGTTATGCCGGTGATCAACTGGGCAGTTCTCAACAGCGTTATACCCCACCGTGCAGCAAAGGATTACGACCAGGCCCAAGTGGTGACGGCCACGGCTTGCTTCAAGCGATACATGGAAGCCTTAGCGCAATCCGAAACCGGCTTGTCGACGCCGCCCCCCAGCCGAAGGAAAGTCGGACTTGAGGAACTGCAAAAGGTAATGCCTGCCGGCGATTATCTGGAAAAGAAAGCTTATAAACTGAAATTTGTCGAAGGTTTAAGCGAGAATGGCTGGCTGGCACTCCTAGGCCATTCAAATCCGCTTGGCCATTGGGCCTTGTATCATGATTACCAGTTAAGCAAGACCGACAATAATCAAGATGCGATTAACCTTTTATTACGCATGCGCTTCTCGATCCTGGATCTCTATCTTTCCGGCGACTTGATCGAAAACGGTAAGTTCACGCAGCGATTCGAGGCCCTGAGCGACTTCCGTCCGCCAGCCCAAGCGTTTGAGAAGCTATCACAACTAAAACCCGCCAATGACGTGTTCAAGCAAGCTGTCGATAATTACTACGACAGTGTACGAACAGCTCTGTCTTCTATTATCAAAATGGCTATCACGAGCCTGCCTGAACGCGACCGCTACGCATTGACCAACGGCAAGCTGTCGTTTTATACCGTGCGAAAAGAAGTCAACCCCCTCAATCCTAATCAGGAAACACAGAACGCCCGTGACGAAGCGATAAGCCGCCACGGTATTATTGTCTGCTGCGAAAATCGCACTTCGTTGCGGGCCTATGAATTTTTCACACTGCGCGGCCTGTTTCGCGAGCGCCCGGAACTGGCTGCGCTGCTAAACAGTACGGGTATCATCAATGACAACCCGAAGCTTTCCTTTACCGGCAGCAAATTCGATTTCCAACCCAAGAACAAGGCCCGCAACTGGCCACTGGATTATGCTGCGTACAACGAAGGAAGCGAAGCACGAAACGGCATCACTTCCAATATAGTCGTTGAAAAACTTTGGCACTTGAGACTTGAAACTGCCAGCGTGCAGCCCGTGCCTTTATTCTTTTCCCCCCAAGTCAACGATATCGCTGAGTTGCTGCTGACCCATCATCCGGTGGCCAGCCGGGAGGAAATATATGGCTCGCTGAATGTCCCGACTGAACTTGAGGAGTGGCGCACCACAAAAGAGAAGGTAGAAACCCTGCTGATCAACATCGTCGTCCCCTTCAAGCAATGTATCGAGGATATCCGCTCGGGGCGGACGGACCGGGTCGCTGAAGGCATTGGTGGATGTGTGCTCGACGGACTTTCCATCATCGGATTGATGATCGGCGTGGGGGCGTCGGTGGCGAGCATCATCGCCAAAACCGGTTCGACCACAGCGAAAATATTGAAGATCGCCAGCACTGTCGCCCGTGCTGCCGTGTCTGTTTTCAACCCCCTCGACGGGCTCCCGGCGTTGGCACAGGGAGGCTTTCGTTATGCCAAGCGCGGCATCGTTTACGTGGGCAAGCACTCCCTGAACGCTATCAGCACGGCAACCGGCCAGTTGAAGAAACTCGCCATCGGCACCGATATTCATCCGTTGATCAAGGCCGGCAGTCTGAGCGATGTGCGCGTGGCTGCGTGGCGTCATGCCGATGATCTGGGCGATGCAATTGATCTTGCAGTGCTCCCGCGTAACAAGGAATGGCACGCGCTGAATATCAAAACCGGTGGTGCGTGGGGGCCGCGCCTGAAAATCCAGGGCCTGGGTGACTTTTCACGTTTGAGACAGCTATTGGGGCTTAGCAAGCCGCACAGCTACACGCGAGGATATTTGACCAAGGCGATTCCACACGCCAAAAGCAAGTTGGATAACGCGATCAGCACACTGTCGAATGCACCTGACGAAGAAGTACGTGCCGTTTTGAAACACGTATTCGGCACTGACTCCGCCGCCGCCGCGGAGAATCTGGTCGATAACATGCGTGTCATGCGCTCAGACCTTGATTCGTTGAAATTGTCTAATATTGAGTTTCGCCCGGCGACGGATAGCGCCGTTGCGGCTCTGTCACCGCCGGCCTATATGCGTTGGAAGGAAGGACTCGCGGGCGGGGTTAAATACGACAAGTCGGCGACACGCTTTCTAAGCGTGTTTCCAACTAATCTGGACGACCACTACAAGCTAAACAGATATGACGATGCCGCTATCGGTGACGTGTTGGTGCATGAGATGTCACACGGCGGCCCCAATACCTTTGATATGTATTATGCAGTCAACTTCACGGACTCGTTAAAAGGCGAATTTGATGCTGCCGCATTGCTCGACTTTGCGCGGAACCCGCACAAAGCCCACCCCAACAACCTGTTCAATCCTCACACAAGTTTCCACCGGCCTCACTTTGAGTTGTTCGAAAAAGCCAAGAGCAGCTTTCCACAGGTTGTCCAGGACTACCCCGCGCTGGCGAATGCGGAATCCTATTTATTGGCCGTCGCATTGCTTGACCAACGCAAGACCCTTCCTGACCGGTTCGCCGCTAATTTGCAATCCATTGAACAGGGTGTGAAAAACACCACAACGCTGGGTTTCATTGATGGCCCGGTGCTGCTCGGTCTCTCGAAAACGCCTCGCCCGCTCCCATGATCCACTAGCCTGAATCAAGGCGCATCCGGCCACCTTCACTGTGGTTTAATTGCGCCTTTTTTCGCCAGTACTCAAGGATCCAAACATGACTCGCCCCTGCGCCACCAAAGTTCTGGTTATCGGTTATGTCTGGCCCGAACCCCGCTCTTCGGCGGCCAGTGGGCATGTCATGCAAATACTCGAAACGTTCCAGCGGCAAGGCTGGGACATTACCTTCAGCAGTCCGGCCGGGCCCGGTGAACACAAGGCCGATCTCGCCTCGCTGGGCATCCGCGAAGTCGCCATCGAGTTGAACAACAGCAGTTTCGACGCGTTCATCACAGAACTTGCACCGGACATCGTGCTGTTCGACCAATTCATGATGGAAGAACAGTTCGGCTGGCGCGTGGAAAAGCACTGCCCGAACGCGTTACGCGTACTGGAAACCTCCGATCTGCAAAGTCTGCGACATGCGCGACATCAACGGCTCAAAGAACGATTGAAAGCCAACACTGATCAGGATGACTTCAGTGAGTTGTTCCGTCCTGCCCTGCGCGAAGAGTTTGAACGGATGGCCGACACCGATATGGCCAAGCGCGAAATCGCCGCACTGTATCGCTGCGACTTGAACCTGATGATTTCTGAAGTCGAAATCGAACTGCTGGTCGAGCAATTCGGCTTGCCACGCGACTTGCTCCATTGGTGCCCACTGATGATTGATCCGCCGGCGACGGCGCACCGCGCATTTGCCCAGCGTGCGCATTTCCTCAGCATCGGCAACTTCCGCCACGCGCCGAACTGGGACGCCGTACTCTGGATGAAAACCACACTCTGGCCGTTGATCCGTCAGCGACTTCCCGACGCCCGGTTGCACGTTTATGGCGCTTATACACCGCCGAAAGCCACAGCCCTGCACAATGCCGCTCAAGGGTTTCACGTGATGAACTGGGCGGAAGATGCCTTGCAGGTGATGTCCGAGGCGCGCATTTGTCTGGCGCCCTTGCGCTTCGGTGCGGGCATCAAAGGCAAGCTGATCGATGCCATGCTCTGTGGCACTCCAAGCGTGACCACGCCTGTCGGTGCCGAGGCCATGCATGGCCCGCATGCCTGGCCTGGCGCGGTCGAAAGCTCGGCATCGGCGCTGGCCGACGCGGCCGTCCAGCTTTATCGGGACGAATCACGCTGGCAAGCAGCCCAAGCGACCGGTGATGCCTTGCTCGCCGAACGCTATCAGCAAGCGATACACGGCCCCGCGCTGGTTGAAAAGTTGCAGTTCTGCCGGCAGCACTTACAAACCCGTAGAAACAATAATTTTACCGGCAGCATTTTACGACATCATCTCCACAAGAGTACGCAATATATGGCGCAATGGATTGAAGCAAAAAACCAGCGCGATTGAATACAGCAATTCTGGTATATCCATTTACATATAACTCGCATTAAAACAAGCATTGGCTCAACAAGAAACAACCACTATAACGTTCCTGCGAAAACAACTTCTGCCTCCGCACAAAACAACGCAGGAACAACCACATGAACAATGGAACAAGTATCCAGGTACACCAATGGATGGCTGATACGCCGCACATCGATAACTTATCGCTGATGGAACTGACATTACCCGGCACACACAACGCGGGCTGCGACTGGGAAGCTTCCTACCCGCTGATTCCTGGAGCCAACTGGCTCGCGTGTCAGGACGTGCCGTTTTATTCGCAATTGAATCGCGGCGCAAGGGCACTTGACGTCCGACTCATTTATGACGCGAAAGCTTCAGGCTTCAACAAGTTTCGCTTCCAACACAGCAATTACCGCTCTACTCGACATTTGGGTGATCTTGTTCGCGACATTAATGGTTTTCTGGAGCGAAGCAGCGACGAGTTTATCGTTCTGGATTTCCATGAACTTGCCGATGGCAGCACCAAATTCAATCACGCCGAGTTCAAACAACTGATGCTGCAACATCTGGGCGAACGGATGATCCCGCCGGACCATCGCCGCTTGACCCTTGGCGAGCTGAAAGACATCAGTCGTAGGCAAAGAGTGTTGGTGGCGGCATCCGTGCCTTGGACAGTTGACCAAGGCACATTCGACAGGCAGATTGATCATCGCTGGATCGGGCAGTCGCAGGTCAGCACCTCGGAACTGCAGCGCTTCATCACCGAAGTAATGAGCAATCCGCCGGGCACATGGGACATGTGGTCCCTGTCAGCGACCTGCTACACCCTCGGGGGTCCGCAGCGAATTCTCGACGAACTGGACGATTGGTTCGATCCGGCCAGAACAGGCTGGGCGAAGAAGTGCAACATCATCAACTTCGACTTCATCAAAAATTCGAACATCGTGAAGTTCTGCCTGGAGGTCAATCGGCAGAAAGCCATGGATAAATCGGCGCTCGAACGCAACCGACAGGGCCGTTGACCGTCACGGTGCGCTGGCACAAGGCGCGCGGAACGAGGCATGATCGGCAGGCGATAACAAGAAAAGTACCGAGCCATGACCCGAACCGCCCGTGTGACCGACCCTTCTTACGAGTTGATGGATGACCACAACGGGTTATCCATCATCTACCGCCAGCATGGTTTCCCTTGCCCGCTGGTGCGCTGGCATTTCCACAAGGAATACGAACTGCACTTGATCGTCGCCAGTTCCGGCAAAGTGTTCATCGGCGATTACATCGGCAACTTCTATCCCGAGACGCTGTTTCTTACCGGCCCGAATCTGCCGCACAACTGGATCAGCCAGGTGGCCGAGGATGAAGTGGTGGAAAAGCGCGACATGCTGGTCAATTTCACCGATGAGTTGTTTGAAAGCGGTCACCAGGTCTTCGCCGAGCTTAAATCCCTGGCGCCGTTGCTGGAGCGTGCCCAGTACGGCATCGAATTCCGCTGCAAGCGCACGATCCGTCAAGCCATGACCATGATGCAACGCATCGCCGACAGTCAGGGCATCACCCGCCTCGGACACTTTTTCATCTTGATGGAGTTGCTGGCGGCCAGCGATGATTTTCAGCTGTTGTCCGGCGCCACCACGCCGCAACTGGCGGACGAGCACAACATCGACCGCACCAACCGTGCAGTCGATTACATCTTCAGCCACTATGCCCGGGACATTTCCCTGGAAGAAGTCGCCGACCATCTGGGCATGACCCCCACCTATTTCAGCCGCGTGTTCAAACAGGCCACCGGACGCAACTTCATCGAATTCGTCAATCGCCTGCGCATCAGCAAGTCCTGCGAACTGCTGGCCGACGGTGATAAGCCGGTCACCGAGGTGTGTTTCGAATCGGGCTTCAACAATATTTCCAACTTCAACCGGCGCTTTCAGCAACTCAAGGGCATGACGCCGTCGCATTATCGGCGATTGGCGGTGCAGCGATTGACTGAACAGAACCACCACTGACACCGCAAATTCCCTGTAGGAGTGAGCCTGCTCGCGATAGCGGTTTGTCAGCCAACGCATTTCAAACTGACACACCGCTATCGGTGTGTCAGTTTGAAATGCGTTGGCTGACAAACCGCTATCGCGAGCAGGCTCACTCCTACAGGGGGCTGTGGGTATCCGAAACCTGTACACATCGGATAAGCCCTGGCCGCTGCAATCCCCTACCCTGCGTTCCCGTCGCCAAAGCCCAGTGCAAAAAAGTATCAACAAAAGTGCGACGGATGATTTGTCACCCAAGCGATTGACCGTTGTAATCAGCGCAGATTCTTCCTGCATTCGGAAGACACAAAAACAATAACTGTCCTTCTGCGACCCGCCGGGTGCAGAAAAGGAGTGCACGATGCAACCCACTGCAAAAGCTCTGCTGGCCCTCACCTGCATGACCCTCAGCAGCGTCAGCCTTGGCGCCCAGACGCTGACCATCGCCACCGTCAATAACAGCGACATGATCCGCATGCAAAAGCTCTCGAAAACCTTCGAGAACGAGCATCCGGACATCAAGCTCAATTGGGTGGTGCTGGAAGAGAATGTCCTGCGTCAGCGCCTGACCACCGATATCGCCACTCAGGGCGGGCAGTTCGATGTGCTGACCATCGGCATGTACGAAGCAGCACTCTGGGGCGGCAAGGGTTGGCTGGAGCCGATGAAGGATCTGCCGGCCGATTACGCCCTCGACGACGTGTTCCCGTCGGTGCGCGAAGGCTTGTCGGTCAAGGGTTCGCTGTATGCCCTGCCGTTCTACGCGGAAAGTTCGATCACCTATTACCGCACCGACCTGTTCAAGAATGCCGGGCTGACCATGCCGGAGCGGCCGACCTGGGAACAGATTGCCGGGTTCGCGGAAAAGCTCACTCAGAAAGACAAAGAGCAGTACGGCATCTGCCTGCGCGGCAAGGCCGGTTGGGGCGAGAACATGGCGCTGATTACCACGGTCGCCAATGCTTACGGCGCGCGCTGGTTCGATGAGCAGTGGAAACCCGAATTCAGCGGTCCCGAGTGGAAAAACGCGCTGAACTTCTACGTCGATACCATGAAAAAATCCGGCCCGCCGGGTGCCTCCAGCAATGGTTTCAACGAGAACCTTGCGCTGTTCAACAGCGGCAAATGCGCGATCTGGGTCGATGCCAGCGTGGCGGGGTCATTCGTCACCGACAAAACCCAAAGCAAGGTCGCCGATCACGTCGGCTTCACCTTTGCCCCACATCAGGTCACCGATAAAGGTTCAGCGTGGCTGTATTCGTGGGCGCTGGCGATTCCGACCAGCTCCAAGTCCAAAGACGCGGCGAAAGTCTTCAGCGCCTGGGCCACCTCCAAAGCGTATGGCGAACTGGTCGCCAAGACCGACGGCATCGCTAACGTGCCGCCGGGCACCCGCGCCTCGACCTACAGCGATGCGTACATGAGCGCCGCGCCGTTTGCCAAGGTGACGCTGGAATCGCTGAAAGCAGCCGACCCGAGCAAACCGACGCTAAAACCGGTGCCTTACATCGGTATTCAGCTGGTGACCATTCCTGAGTTCCAGGCCGTGGGCACCCAGGTCGGCAAGCTGTTCTCGGCGGCGCTGATCGGCCAGAGTTCGGTGGATCAAGCCCTCACCGCGGCCCAGCAAACCACTGAGCGCGAGATGAAGCGCGCGGGTTATCCCAAGTAATTCCACGGTTCGCTCTTGCCTTTTGTAGGAGTGAGCCTGCTCGCGATAGCGGTTTTCCATCCAGCCAAGTGGTGACTGCCACACCGCTATCGCGAGCAGGCTCACTCCTACAGGGGATCTTCATTTGCCTGTCGGAAATCGGTTACTGCCATGAATACTTCAACTGCCAAAGCCCACCTCGACCTTGCGCCACCCCAGCGCAAAATCCGCGTGCGCAATCCCGGCTGGTTTCTGGTCAGCCCTTCGGTGGCGCTGTTGCTGCTGTGGATGATCGTGCCGCTGGGCATGACCGTGTACTTTTCGATGATCCGCTACAACCTGCTTTACCCCGGTGAAAACCAGTTCGTGGGGCTGGAAAACTTCACTTACTTCCTGAGCGATTCGGGATTCATGCCCGGCGCGACCAACACCCTGCTGCTGGTTGGCAGCGTGTTGCTGATCAGCGTGGTGTGCGGCGTGTTGATCAGCGCCTTGCTGGAGGCCTCCGAATTCCTCGGTCGCGGCATCGTCCGGGTGATGCTGATATCGCCGTTTTTCATCATGCCCACGGTTGGCGCGCTGATCTGGAAGAACCTGATCTTCCATCCGGTCTCCGGGATCCTCGCCTACATCTGGAAACTGTTCGGGGCGCAACCGGTGGACTGGCTCGCGCACTACCCGCTGCTGTCGATCATCATCATTGTTTCGTGGCAGTGGTTGCCCTTCGCGATCCTGATCCTGATGACCGCCATGCAGTCGCTGGATCAGGAACAGAAAGAAGCCGCACGCCTGGACGGTGCCGGTCCGATCGCGATTTTCTGGTACCTGACCCTGCCGCACCTGGCACGGCCGATTGCCGTGGTGGTGATGATCGAGACGATTTTCCTGCTCTCGGTGTTCGCCGAGATTTTTACCACCACCAACGGCGGTCCCGGTTACGCCTCGACCAACCTCGCCTACCTGATCTACAACCAGGCGCTGGTGCAGTTCGACGTCGGCATGGCTTCGGCAGGCGGCTTGATTGCCGTGGTCATTGCCAACATCGCCGCGATCATTCTGGTACGGATGATCGGCAAAAACCTGACTGACAAAGCCTGAGGCCTGCCATGACTCTCCAACAATCCCGCCGCTTGCAAAGCCTGTTGCTCGGCACGCTGGCCTGGGCCATCGCGATCGTGATTTTCTTCCCGATCTTCTGGATGGTGATGACCAGTTTCAAGAGCGAAATCGATGCGTTCGCCACGCCGCCACAGTTCATCTTCGCGCCGACGCTTGAAAACTATCTGCACATCAATGAGCGCAGTGATTACTTCAGTTTCGCCTGGAACTCGGTGGTGATTTCCTTCAGCGCCACGGCGCTGTGCCTGCTGATCGCGGTGCCGGCCGCCTACTCCATGGCGTTCTACGAAACCCAGCGCACCAAAGGCACCCTGCTGTGGATGCTCTCGACGAAAATGCTGCCGCCGGTGGGCGTGCTGATGCCGATCTACCTGCTGGCCAAGAGTTTCGGCCTGCTCGACACGCGCCTGGCGCTGATCGTGATCTACACGCTGATCAACCTGCCGATTGTGGTGTGGATGGTTTACACCTACTTCAAAGACATCCCTAAAGACATTCTCGAAGCCGCCCGCCTCGACGGTGCGACGCTGTGGCAGGAAATGGTTCGCGTGCTGCTGCCGATTGCCAAGGGCGGACTGGCATCGACCGTGCTGCTGTCGCTGATCCTGTGCTGGAACGAAGCGTTCTGGTCGCTCAACCTGACCTCATCGAAAGCCGCGCCGCTGACCGCGTTGATCGCCTCGTATTCCAGCCCCGAGGGCTTGTTCTGGGCCAAGTTGTCGGCGGTCTCGACCCTGGCCTGTGCGCCGATCCTGATCTTTGGCTGGATCAGCCAGAAACAACTGGTGCGCGGCCTGTCGTTTGGTGCCGTGAAATGACTATTCCTAACCGAATGCGATTCCCTGTCGGAGCGAGCTTGCTCGCGAAGAGGCCATATCAGTCGCTATCAATGGTGAATGACAGTCCGCTTTCGCGAGCAAGCTCGCTCCCACAAAAAAGCATGTTCGGCTCAGACGAATAACAACAATGCGGAGGCCCATCTCATGGCCAACCTGAAAATCAAGAATCTGCAAAAAGGCTTCGAAGGTTTTTCCATCATCAAGGGCATCGACCTGGAAGTGCACGACAAGGAATTCGTGGTCTTCGTCGGCCCGTCCGGCTGCGGTAAATCCACGCTGCTGCGGCTGATCGCCGGCCTGGAAGAAGTCAGCGGCGGCACCATCGAACTTGACGGCCGCGACATCACCGAAGTCAGCCCGGCCAAGCGCGATCTGGCGATGGTGTTCCAGACCTACGCGCTGTACCCACACATGACGGTGAAAAAGAACATGTCGTTCGCCCTCGACCTGGCCGGCGTACCGAAAGCTGAAGTCGAAAAGAAGGTCGGCGAAGCGGCACGCATTCTTGAACTCGGCCCGATGCTTGAGCGCAAACCGAAACAACTGTCCGGAGGTCAGCGCCAGCGTGTGGCGATCGGCCGCGCCATCGTGCGCAACCCAAAGATTTTCCTGTTCGACGAACCGCTGTCCAACCTCGACGCCGCGCTGCGCGTGCAGATGCGTCTGGAACTGCTGCGCCTGCATAAAGACCTGCAAGCGACGATGATTTACGTCACCCATGATCAGGTCGAAGCGATGACCATGGCCGACAAGGTTGTGGTGCTCAATGGCGGCAAGATCGAACAGGTCGGCTCGCCGCTGGACTTGTACCACCAACCGGCGAATCTGTTTGTCGCCGGGTTCCTCGGCACGCCGAAAATGGGTTTCCTCAAGGGCAAGATTGCGCGCATTGACGGCCACAGTTGTGAAGTGGCCCTGGACGCGGGCAGCCGCATCGTCCTGGCGTTCAATGCCGGCGAGCTGAGTGTCGGCAGCGCCGTGACCCTGGGCATTCGTCCGGAGCATCTGGAACTGGCGCAACCGGGCGACTGCACTTTGCAGGTCACGGCCGACGTCAGCGAACGGCTGGGCAGCGACACTTTCTGCCACGTCACCACCGCGGCCGGCGAAGCCCTGACCATGCGCGTGCGCGGCGATCTGGCCAGCCGTTACGGTGAACAACTGAGCCTGCGTCTGGACCCGACTCACTGCCATTTATTCAATGCCGACGGCGTGGCGCTGACCCGCCCACTGCGCGCGGCCGCCTGAGACTTTTGCGATGAAACTCAACTCACACAACCTCAACCGCCTCGCCCCCGAAGTGCAACTGCCGCGCTATGAGCTGCGCGACACGCGCCAAGGCATCGCCCACATTGGCGTCGGCGGCTTTCATCGCGCCCATCAAGCGTATTACACCGACGCGCTGATGAACCGCGGCGAGGCACTCGACTGGGCGATCTGCGGCGTCGGCCTGCGTGCCGAAGACCGCCGTGCCCGTGACGATCTCAAGGAGCAGGACTACCTCTTCACCCTGTTCGAACTGGGTGACAGCGACGACACCGAAGTGCGTGTGATCGGCGCGATACGCGACATGCTGTTGGCCGAGGACGGCGCGCGGGCGCTGATCGACAAACTGGCCGATCCGCAGATCCGCATCGTCTCGCTGACCATCACCGAGGGCGGTTACTGCATCGACGACAGCAACGGCGAATTCATGGCGCACTTGCCGCAGATTCAACACGACCTGGCCCACCCGGACGCGCCGAAAACCGTGTTCGGTTTCCTCTGTGCTGCCCTGGCCAAACGCCGTGGCGCGGGCACGCCAGCATTCACCCTGATGTCCTGCGATAACCTGCCGCACAACGGCGCGGTGACCCGCAAGGCGCTGCTGGCGTTCGCCGCGTTGCGCGATCCCGACCTGCGTGACTGGATCGAGCAGAACGTCAGCTTCCCCAATGCCATGGTCGACCGCATCACGCCAATGACCAGCACCGCGCACCGTCTGCAACTGGCCGACAAACACGCCGTCGACGATGCCTGGCCGGTGGTCTGCGAGCCGTTCGTGCAATGGGTGCTGGAAGACAAATTCGTTAACGGCCGTCCGGCGTGGGAAAAGGTCGGCGTGCAGTTCACCGACGATGTAACGCCCTACGAAGAGATGAAAATCAAACTGCTCAACGGCAGCCATCTGGCCCTGACGTATCTGGGCTTTCTGAAAGGCTATCGCTTCGTCCACGAAACCATGAACGATCCGTTGTTCGTGCGATACATGCGCGCCTATATGGATCTCGACGTTACCCCGCAACTGGCACCGGTGCCGGGCATCGACCTGAGCGACTACAAGGACACGCTGGTGGCGCGCTTTTCCAATCAGGCGATTGCCGATCAACTTGAGCGGGTGTGTTCGGATGGCTCGTCGAAATTCCCCAAGTTCACCGTGCCGACGATCAACCGATTGATCGCCGATGGACGCGAGACCAGACGCGCTGCATTGGTGGTAGCGGCGTGGGCGTTGTATCTGAAGGGGATAGACGAGAATGGCGATACCTATTCGATACCGGATCCGCGGGCGGCTTTTTGCCAGGGACTGGTGGCGGAGGACGGGGCGATAACGGAACGGTTGTTGGGCGTCGAAGAGATTTTCGGCACGGCGATACCGAACTCGGCGGAATTTGTTGCGGCGTTTGAGTGGTGCTGCGAGAGTTTGCGCGAGGTGGGGGTTTCGCGGACTCTGGAGCGGGTCCTGGCCTGATTGATCGTTCCCACGCTCTGCGTGGGAATGCAGCCCGGGACGCTCCGCGTCCCATCAAAAGCGGACGCAGAGCGTCCATTGAGGCGTTCCCACGCAGAGCATGGGAACGAGCAGCCGTGGAGTTTCCATGACAACAACAAAGCTCTTCCTGGGCATCGACTGCGGCACCCAAGGCACCAAAGCGATCATCCTCGACGCCGTCAGCGGTCAGGTACTCGGCCAGGGCGCGGCGCCACACACGATGATCAGCGGCGCCAACGGTCGCCGCGAACAGGACGTCCAGCAATGGCTGGACGCGTTCACCATCGCCACGCGTCAGGCATTGCAATCGGCGAAGGTCGACGGCCAGTCGATTCTCGGTATCGGCGTCTCCGGCCAGCAGCACGGCCTGGTCCTGCTCGACGATCAAGGGCAAGTCCTGCGCCCTGCCAAGCTGTGGTGCGACACCGAAACCAGCGCTGAAAACGACCGTTTGCTGCAACATCTGGGTGGCGAAAAAGGTTCGCTGGAACGCCTCGGCGTGGCCATCGCACCGGGCTATACCGTGTCCAAGCTGCTCTGGACCAAAGAGCAACATCCCGAGGTGTTCGCACGTATCGCGCGGATCCTGCTGCCCCACGACTACCTCAATTTCTGGCTGACCGGGCGTTGCTGCAGCGAATACGGCGATGCATCCGGCACCGGCTACTTCAACGTGCGCACCCGCCAGTGGGACTTGCAGCTGCTGCGCGATATCGACGCCAGCGGACGCCTGCAAGCCGCGCTGCCAGAGCTGATCGACGCCCATGAAGCGGTCGGCACGCTGCTGCCGTCGATTGCCGAACATCTGGGTATCAACCCCGATGCAGTGGTCGCCAGTGGCGGCGGCGACAACATGATGGGCGCGATCGGCACCGCCAACATCCGGCCCGGCGCGATCACCATGAGCCTGGGTTCCTCCGGCACGGTGTACGCCTATGGCGACGTACCCAGCGTAAGCCCGGATGCCTCGGTTGCAACCTTCTGTTCGTCCAGCGGCGGCTGGCTGCCGCTGATCTGCACCATGAACCTGACCAATGCCACCGGTGCGATTCGCGAGCTGTTCAATCTCGATCTTCCTCAGTTCAACCAGTTGGTCGCGCAGTCGCCCATCGGGGCGGACGGCGTGAGCCTGCTGCCGTTTTTCAACGGTGAGCGCGTGCCCGCCCTGCCCCATGCCACCGGCAGCCTGCACGGGCTGACGCTGGACAACCTGACCCAGGCCAATCTGTGCCGCGCCGCCGTCGAAGGCACGACCTTCGGTTTACGTTACGGGCTGGATCTGCTGCGCCAGAATGGTTTACAAAGCCAGCGCATCTGCCTGATCGGCGGCGGCTCGAAAAGCGCCGTGTGGCGGCAGATCGTCGCCGACATCATGAACACCCCGGTGATCTGCACCGAGCAAAGCGAAGCGGCGGCACTGGGCGCGGCGATCCAGGCGGCGTGGTGCCAATCGTGGGCTGACGGACACGAAGTCAGCCTTGCCGACCTGTGTCAGCGCTGTGTCAAGCTTGACCCGAACAGTGAAACCCTGCCGATCGCGGCCAATGTCGCGGCGTTCCAGCAGGCCTACGAACGCTATCAACAGCATGTCGCAACCCTATAAAGAGCAAACAACTATGTACCTGGTGTGTGGCGAAGCCCTGTTTGATTTCTTCAGCGAAGACGATGCCAGCGGTCTGGCGTCGAAAGTGAATTTCAAGGCGATTGCCGGCGGCTCGCCGTTCAACGTCGCGGTGGGGTTGCGCCGGCTCGGCGTGGATTCAGCCTTGTTCGGTGGGTTGTCCACCGACTACCTGGGGCGGCGTCTGCAACAAGTGCTGCGCGAGGAAGGTGTGTGCCCGGACTATTTCGTGGAATTTGCCGCGCCCACCACCCTGGCGATGGTTGCCGTGGGCGCCAACGGCTCGCCTCACTACAGCTTTCGCGGCGAAGGCTGTGCAGACCGACAACTGAGCGCGGCGCATTTGCCGGCGCTGGGGCCTGAGGTGCGCGGCTTGCACGTCGGCTCGTACTCGCTGGTGGTGCAGCCAGTCGGCGACACCCTGCTGCAACTGGTCCAGCGCGAAAGCGGCAAACGCCTGATCAGCCTTGATCCGAACGTGCGCCTCAATCCCGAGCCGAACATCGACCTGTGGCGCGAACGCATCGCCACGCTGGTAAAACTGGCCGACCTGATCAAGGTCAGCGACGAAGACCTGAGCCTGCTCTACCCCGAGCAGGACCCGCAGAACGTGATCGAGGGCTGGCTCGAACATCGCTGCCAACTCGTCTTTCTCACCCGCGGAGGCGACGGTGCGAGTGTGTTCAGTCGCCGACACGGCACATGGTCGGTGCCGGCCGCCTCGGTGAACATCGCCGATACCGTCGGTGCCGGCGATACCTTTCAGGCGGCGCTGATTACCTGGCTGAGCGAGAATGCTCTGGATTCGGTGGAGGGCGTGCAGCATCTGGCCCGCGAGCAGATCGACGCCATGCTCAGGTTCGCCGTGCAAGCCGCCGCGCTGACCTGCAGCAAAACCGGTCCGGATCTGCCCTATCGTCATCAATTGCGCTGAGCGCGTAGACTGTCGGCCTTTTCGCGCATGACGGGATAACCGCTTTTGAATGACCGGCAGACCTTTGCACTACTGACACTGGCGACCCTGCTGAGCGGTTGCGGCACCTCGCCGCCCCGCTCGCCGGAAGACATCTGCGAGATCTTCCGGGAAAAAAGCGACTGGTACGACGCCGCGCAAGTCACGCAAAACCGCTGGGGCGTGCCGATCCAGGTGCCCTTCGCGATCATGTATCAGGAGTCCGGCTATCGCTACGACGCGAAGACGCCGCGCAAATATCTGCTCTGGGTGATTCCGTGGGGTCGGGTGTCGACGGCGTCGGGTTACGCGCAAGCCAAAGATGAAGTGTGGTCCGATTACCAGAAAAGCACCGGCAGAAACTGGGCCGACCGCGAAGACTTCGATGATGCCATCGACTTCATCGGCTGGTACATGGACAAGACCACCTCAATCAACGGCGTCTACAAATACGACGCCTATAACCAGTACCTCAACTATCACGAAGGCTGGGGCGGCTTTCGCAACAAGACCTACGCGAGCAAAGCCTGGCTGCCGCCGACGGCGCGCAAGGTGCAGAATCGTTCAGATATGTATGCGCGGCAGTATGCCGGGTGCAAGGAGGATTTGAATCGCGGGTTCTGGAGCCGGTTCTGGCATTGGTTGTAGCGGTGATGCTGACGACGCATTCGCGGGCAAGCCCGCTCCCACAGGAACCTCAGTAAACGCAGATTTCGTGTTCACCCGAGAAACCTGTGGGAGCGGGCTTGCCCGCGAAGGCAATCTTTCGGGCACCGCCAATCGCTTTGGTCTGAAACCAAGCGGTCATCACTGACCATACTGGCGCATCAATATCGGCGTTCTGCCTCCAGCAATGTTAATGAAATGCCCGGTTTTACGGCACCGAAACGGCCCTCTAAGGGTTTTCCCTATGT
The DNA here is from genome assembly GCF_014270125.1 of Pseudomonas sp. SWRI99. Lineage (NCBI taxonomy): Bacteria > Pseudomonadati > Pseudomonadota > Gammaproteobacteria > Pseudomonadales > Pseudomonadaceae > Pseudomonas > Pseudomonas sp. SWRI99. Next base: position 111,159 of record NZ_JABWQR010000004.1, read on the forward strand.
GATGCGGCGCCCACGCCTACGCCATTTGCGCCTTGAATGAGGCGGTCTAATCCTGCAACATCCATCACCTGCTTATTCAACGGACGGAATTCAAGGCATGCTGGACGCCAATGCAACCCACATCACCCTCACGATCGAAGGCGCCAACGCCGACCTGCAAGTCCTCAGCTTCACCGGTCGCGAAGCCCTCAACGAACCGTTCCGTTTCGACCTCGAACTGGTCAGCGCCCGCCCCGACCTGAAACTCGAAGAGCTGCTGCACAAGCGCGCCTGCCTGACTTTCGGGGCCACCGGCGAAGGCAAGATTCATGGCCAGGTCTACCGCATCGAGCAAGGCGATTCCGGCAAAACGCTGACCCGCTACAGCATCAGCCTGATGCCGCAACTGGCCTATCTGCAACACAACCACGATCAGCAGATCTTCCAGCAACTGACGGTGCCGAAAATCATCGCCCAGGTGCTGGAAGACCGCGGCATTCTCGCGGACGCCTACAGTTTCCAGCTCGGCGCCGAGTACCCGGAACGCGAATACTGCGTGCAGTACGACGAGTCCGACCTGCATTTCATCCAGCGCCTGTGCGAAGAGGAAGGCATTCACTTCCATTTCCAGCACAGCAGCAACGGGCACAAACTGGTGTTCGGCGATGACCAGACCGTGTTCCGCAAACTGAAACCGGTCAGCTACCAGCAAGACTCCGGCATGGCTGCCGAGAAACCGGTGATCAAGCGCTTCAACCTGCGTCTGGAAACCCGCACCACGCGCGTCAGCCGCCGCGACTACGATTTCGAAAAACCGAAGATCCTTCCCGAAGGCGCCGCCAAATCCGAGTTCGCCCCGGACTTGGAGGACTACGACTACCCCGGCCGCTTCACCACCCGCGAGCGCGGCAAGTTCCTCTCGACCCGCGCCCTCGAACGCCATCGCAGCGACTACAAACTCGCCGAAGGCAAAGGTGACGAACCGACCCTCGCCAGCGGCCACTTCCTCAGCCTCGCCGAACACCCGCGCGCCGAGTGGAACGACCTGTGGCTGCTACTGGAAGTCCTCCACGAAGGCAAACAGCCGCAAGTACTCGGCGAAAACGTCACCAGCGACGTCACCGACAACAAGAGCGATTTCCACCAGGGCTACCGCAACAGCTTCATTGCCACCCCTTGGGACGCGCACTACCGCCCTGCCCTCGAACACCCGAAACCGAAAGTCCTCGGCAGCCAGACCGCCGTCGTCACAGGTCCCGCCGGTGAAGAGATCCACTGCGATCAGTACGGCCGCATCAAAGTGCAATTCCACTGGGACCGCGACGGCCAGTCCGACGACAAAACCACCTGCTGGATGCGCGTCGCCAGCGGCTGGGCCGGCGCAGCCTACGGCGGCATCGCCATCCCGCGTATCGGCATGGAAGTCCTCGTCACCTTCCTCGAGGGCGACCCCGACCAGCCACTCGTCACCGGCTGCCTGTACCACAAGGAAAACGTCGTCCCCTACGACCTGCCGGCGAACAAAACCCGCAGCACCTTCAAAACCCTCAGCTCCCCGGGCGGCAAGGGCTACAACGAATTCCGCATCGAAGACAAAAAAGGCGCCGAACAAATCTACATCCACGCCCAGCGCGACTGGGACGAAAACATCGAACACGACCAGAAAATCCGCGTCGGCAATGAACGGCATGACACCGTGGAAGCCAACGTGTTGAGCGAATTCAAGGTGGAAGAACACCGGATTACGCATCTGGACCGGATCAGTGAGATGCGCGCGGATGACCATCTGACGGTGGGGGTTATGCAGCATGTGAAGGTGGGGACTGGGCAGTTTGTAGAGGCCGGGACAGAGATTCACTACTACGCCGGCCAGAAAGTGGTGATCGAAGGGGCCATGGAACTGACCGCCAAGGCTGGGGGCAGCTTCGTCAAGGTCGATGCGGGTGGCGTGACGATCAGCGGGGCTGAGGTGAAGGTTAATACTGGCGGCTCGCCGGGGGTGGGCACGCCGGCGGCGCCGTTGCTGCCGGGGCCGATGAAGGTTGTGGATGCGGATAAGGCGGGGAAAGCACCGCTCCCTGCCCGTCTTAATGAGTCAGGTATTACCCCGCTGTGTGGAAAACAGAGTAACGGCGCTTGCAGCCGTAAGGATTGCACATGCATGTAAAAGCGCTGAGCGCCCTCCTCTCGGAGCCTCGTTATAATTTTTCGGACTTGCCCGTTACCAGCGAATCGCTGTGTTTCATCATCGACCAAGGGCTCCAGCCAGACGCTTTGGGCCGTCTTTATCGAGTAGGCGAACCCGTTGTTGCCCACGGTCTGTTTGTCGGGACAGACCTCGCAGAGATTCCTGAAGAGCCATTGTGGCTGGTGGCGCCAATGGGCGGCAAAGTGGCAAAGGTCGCTGCGGAACTTTGTGAGGAACGCTTTTCGGGAATTGCAATCTCAACCCCGGATCCTGAAAAAGCCCTGGCTCATGCACGCTGGTTGCTTAGAGCAAATGACGGTTCGGGTGGCCAAAGTCTGTTGAGCTTCCACAAGCCGAGTCTGTGGGCAGCGCTGGCATACACCGCCGATAAAGCATTCGACCAGTTACTAGGCTGCTGGAATGCGGTCTACAGCCCGGCGCCGATTCATTTCGGTCAAGAACGTGGTCGATGGCTGGTCTGGACGACCAACGGTGAATCGACATGGTCAGGTGATAGAGCGGCGTTCAATCTGCCTGAGGCAGCTGCGAAAGTACAAGCGCGCCTGGGCTGGGTGTATTGGGTCGATGAAGAGTACGCAGCATTCAATGAGCCAGACGATGACCGCTTGAATGACATTGCGGACAACCTCGACTTGCTGCTCAAACACAACATTTATGATGGCGATCACCTGCTCAAGCTTGGCCCTGTCGTGAACGGTCCGCTGTTCGAGACCCAGCTTGGGATCATGGCGATCCTGCAATCAAAGGACGAGTCGTTTATCAAAGTAGATCGGCTCCTGGAATCAGCCGCCGTCGCCCAACATTAAGGCGACGCGACAACAGAACGGAATCACCATGGAAATTACAAATCACGCCGTGATGCCTGGCGAAACTCTGGGCAAGATCGCTACGCGCTACAACACCACTGTGGCGCAACTTCGTCAGATGAACCCCTTCATCACCCATCCGGACAATGTCAAAGTCGGATGGAACCTGAGCGTTCCGAAAGGCGAACAATCGCCCGCTGCGCCTGCCACTCAGACACCCGCCGCAGCTCAACCTCCTGCGCAGGCAACACCGGAGGCTGCAACTCAGTGCTCTGCGGAGGATCTGGTTGAACTGGAGCCTGTCAAAGACACCCCAGATCAGAACTCGAAAACCTTCAAACCCCATGCGCCTCCATGCTCGAAAAAGTTTGCCAGCGCGATATATGCCACCGAAGAGCAAGAGTTCTGGCTGCTTCCCGAAAGGGCAAAGTCCGCCATCAAAGAATCCATGTTCGCCCTGGATAAAATGGTTGCGCCGAGCAAACCACGTGATGCACGCCTCAACGGGCTACAGGAATCTGGTTTGCTGGAATACTTCCTTGAACCCAAGTTGAGCAACTTCCTCACGGGGGCGCAGCGTGCACGCATGGAAGAGTTTGAAGCGATGGGGGATGAGATCGAAATCGATCCTGCCACCGCTAAAAAAAGGCAAAACGAAGCTAATGGAAACAAACCGGCAGTCGCTCCTGCTCAGTCCACGGAAGAGGACACGCCGGTATCTCGCCTCGATCGTCTAACGGCAGACATAGCTACTGACCAGCGCGTTCACAAAGCATATGCCGACTTTTACAAGCGGCGGGCTGAGTGGGTCGCGCTAAAAAAAGAAGCGGTAGCGGCCGCTAAATTGGAAGGCTACACCTACGAAAGCGGCTCGCTGTACTCCAAGGAGGCGATTGAAGCGCGGGCACGTGTGCAGGCTTATCTGGAGGCTCGCAAGAAATTCCTGAGCAACAAGGATTTCAAGCAGATACCGCTGGAAGACGTCGCCAAAGCTTTGGCGGAAAAGAAGAAAAGTTACGACAATATCTGCAGTGGCATGACTGACTGCACCGCCGATCTGGTCGGCTATGTCTACACGCTACACAAAAACGCCGATGCGCTTGATTACCACGCTTACACTGAATCCATCATCAAAGCGTCCGAGTATGGTCTTGCACTTCCGGAATTCGCCTTGATCAGCGACGGACTCCCTTCCGGTATCGAGCAGTTCAAACTGTATCTGGACACAGAGAAAAAGCAGGCAGAAGTCACAGCGCAGCTTCAGGAAAAATACAAACGCTGGATCGAGGCAACCGGCCAAAATGCCCAGGCGCCAGCCGGCCTCGTTGATGCAGAACGTGCCAAATGGGATCAACTACAAAAAATCAAAGATGACCTGCAGGCCACAGCCCAAAAAAATGTCAGCACCAGTAAACCTGGGCGCTATTTAATTTGGGAACCAGAAGAGTTCCAACCGAAACCAATCGACCGTATGGTAAAGCCAGGCTTTCCACTGCGCGAAGTCAGCCTTTCGGACGCCAAGGGCACTCCCTTGGGCTGGTTCAGTATGACGAACTTGAAAGACGCAAAAAAGATCATAAAAGAGGACTTCAAAAAAGTCCCTGGCTCTATAGGCAAGGCCTTTAAAAGCCCCCCGGCAGATGCCACCGAAGGCTCTGAAAAAAATAGCGAGCTCAGTTCGTTCCGCCAATGGCTGCTGGCTCAGGGCGCGGTAAAATTCAGCGATCAGGTTGGCGACTGTTTCGATGAAAAAGGTTGGTTCAAAGCCAAAGACTTTTACGCTCACTTAAAAAAGGAAGGCTATGAGGTCACTGAACTAGAGGACGAGGCAGCTCTTACCAATTGGGGCACGCATCTTCAGCAACTGGTGTTCCAGAAAAGTGTACGCGGTAAAGTGAGACTCTTCGATGCCAGTCCTCAGGCGCAGTTCGTTCGCTGCCTGACACCTCCACAGCCAAGCATTCACGGTGAAGTGAAACTCGAAGGCCCGAAGATGTCCGCAGCCGAGGGATTTCAGATATCTGGCGAGATGGGATTGAGCCTGGACTTGGCACGCGGCGAAGTTCAGTTGATGAAAGTGGACATGCCTGCCAAAGCCAGCGCTCAAGAAATCATGCTTGACTATCTCTTGGACGGCAGCCCGCGACAAATGAGTTTCGGCCGCTTCTCCTTCCACTTTGGCGTAAAGGCATGGGGTTACGCCGGGGCGTCGTTATTGTTAGCAGGCAGCGTCGAGCTGAGCCCTATCTTCGGTAACGTCAAATACGGAGCGTCACTGAGCCCGGTAAAACGCGCACAACGTGAAGACGCTTCTGCAAAAGAAGAACGCGCCGATCACGCAGCCGCCAAGCAAGCGAAAGCCGACAGCGGTGACGATAGTCCTGCTCCAGATCTTGAACACAACTCGAGATCCGGCACCTATGCCGACTCCAAGAGCACAGAGCAACTGCGCGACGGACGTTTCGCCAAAGTACAAATCGAAAACGGCGCAAAGGCCAGCTTCAATGTGTTTGGGGGTTTGCAAGCCGCCATTGAGCTCACCGGCGTATTGAACTGGGAACCGCCAAAAGAACTCGTCGCCTTACGCACCGCGCCATCGGTAGGGATCGGGAGCGCTAAAGACGCGAAAAATGCAAATCCATGGTTGACGCTGGCCAAGTTGAGCGGTTCAGTTGGGGTGGCGTTTGGCGCGGGCTTTCAGGGAACGGCGCAGGTGTCTCTGGATAAGGGGCGTTTTATTTTGAACTTGAAAGCGGCTGTGGTACTCGGCCCAGGTGCAAATGGTAGCTTCAAGTTCGAAGTTGGTTATGAGGCGGTGGTTGACCTTATCAACTTGTATCGCAAGGAGTTGCACAGAGCCAAAGGCAGGAAAGTGGAATGGATGGAAACTGAAGCGGGACAGTTTGCATCGGCGCTAAACGCATTAGGAGCAGCTGGACTTAGTGTGGAAATGTCTTATCTGATGGGTTGGAGTGTGGTCATGGACTTGTATGACGCGATGACCAGCGGAGGAAAAGGTGGTCCGATTGCTCATGCGATCGTTGAATACGAAAATCCAGACGAACTAAGAGCTTGGGTAGTAGAAGCCACTCCGGCAGCACTAGGGCCCATCTTAATGACTCTTATGTCTAACCCTGAGGAGTTTTCAATCGCCGCGATAAATGAAAGCGACACGTCGTCAGCTTTCAGCAAGCAAGTCTACCCAAAAGATAAAGCGCATTTAGCTCAGCAGTTGGCAATCGGGATAATTATCGACCACATAGTCACTAACGCGAAAGAAAAGAACACATTGGAAGAGGCTCAGAAACAATTCGAACTCGCCTGTGCAAGCATGAATAAATTTGGCATCGAACCCGTTGATATCGGCCAGAAATACTGCGAAAACCGTTATTTACTTGATAATTTCATGAGTGATGCGGTACTCAGTTTTACCGATCCAAGGGGAAATAAAGCAAGAGCTCGCTATAAGGAAAATTCCAAAATTTTAGGTCAGCGTATTGACGGGGCTTGCAAAATTGTGATGGGCGAAAATAATTATATACCGAAAACATCCATAAAATACTTACCCGCAGCGAGCGCAGAAAATTGAAAATAAAGACAATCCTAATTCGGACGCCCTTCTACGCAACTTTACTTTTGATGTGCTTAACCGCGCATGCCGAGCTTAACCCACAACAAAGGGCGGCAAAGCAAAAAGGAATAGAACTTTACAATCAATATAAGGCTATTTCTGCGATCGAACCACTAGAAATAGCAGCCGAAGGCGGTGACAATGAAGCACTTTACTATTTGGGTGAAGCGTTAAGAAAAAATAACCGCCACATGACTCCGGAGGCTAAAAAAGCATACGAAAGCTCCGCAAAAAAAGGAAATATCTACGCAATGATTCGCCTTGGGAGAATTGAAGAAGATTTGTGTTCAACCATGAAAAATTGTCCTCAAGGTGAAAATTCTGCTGGCAGCTGGGTAGTTAAGGCCAAAAGCCTTGCAATTCAACGGGCAAAGCAGGGAGATAGCGAATCGATGTACCTGTTATATGAAATGACAGGCAACGATGACTGGTTGGAGAAGTCGGCGGAAAACGGATTCGCATTTGCTCAGTTCCGTCTGGCGACGAAGTACCAAGAAGGAAATGGTTCTTTTTTACTACCTTCAAGACGAAAACAAGCTATCGAACAATGGATGAAGGCGTCTGCTGAAAATGGCTATCCGCTCGCAATGATGGGATTAGCCGCCATCATGATCGAGAAAAATGATCTAGCCTCATTCAGAATCTGGAACGAAAAAGCAGCGGAATCGAGCTACGTAGAAGGTGTATTTGGATATGCATCCTACATAGGCGAAGAAAATTCAAAATATGGCTTCGCGTTCGACCCAGTAAAATCATACGCTTTACTTTCAAACCTGACGGAACTTAATGGCGGAGGCAATGTTATACGAGATGTCAATGATACCTTGCCGGACATAGAAAAAAAGATGTCAAAAGAGCAAATAGAAAAAGCAAAAGAAGTAGCAAAAACGTGGAAGACCAGCCACCCGCCGCTCTCGTTCTTCCCTGACAAGCTAGGATATTAGCGCCAGTGAGACTATTCACATACTTCTTTGTCACTACAATCTTTATAGGTGTCACGCCTATACTCTACTCCGACAAACCAAGCCGCTGAAGACTAATTGGCACTATCTTCTTTTGATGAATTAAATTAATGAAGCCCATGAAGTACCTAGCAAATATCCTGCTATTCATAACACTGCTTCCTTCATGTGGGGAAGCCCAACTAAATACACAGCAGGAAATTGCCAAATACAACGGCATTATGCTCTACAACCAATACAAGGCAACCTCAGCCATATCCTTGTTAACAATCGCAGCAGATGCTGGCGACCACGAAGCTCAATATTATTTAGGAGAAGCTCTTCGCAAGAAAAATCATTACATGAACAAGGAGGCAAAGAAATGGTATGAAGCGTCAGCAGATCAGAACAATCTTTATGCCATGATCCAACTGGGTCGTATTGAGCGTGATATTTGTGAAATATCCAACGACTGCGCCCCTTCTCAGAAGTCACCGATAGAATGGTTAAATCAGGCAAAAAAAATTGCTCAAGGAAAAGCCGACGCTGGAGATGCGGAGGCAATGTGCATAATGTATGAAATCACGCTAGATGATAGGTGGCTGGAAAAATCCGCCTCTGCGGGAAATGCATTTGCGCAATATTGGATGGCGGTCTCTCTCAAGCAAGGCGATGGTTTTTTCCTGCCTTGGAAAAGAAGCGAAGCAGTTGAAAAGTGGTTTAAGCTTTCGGCGGAAAGCGGCTACCCTAAGTCGATGATGGAATACGCCGCAATATTGTATGAACGTGGCGATATGGAGGGATATCGCCACTGGGTTGAAAAGACAGCACTTACCGGGTACGCAACTACTGTTTTCGGATACGGTTCTGACCTGGCACATGAGCCTAATACGTTCGGATATCCCCTCGACCTCATAAAAGGCTATGCGCTTATATACTGGTTGTCCGAGCTAGATGGGGGTGGTGGCATGAAGGAAAACGTTGAATATACGCTACCTCGAATCGCCGCAAAAATGACTGCTGAACAGATTGAAGCAGCCAAAAGGTTTTCTCAAGAGTGGGCTGCGTCGCACCCTCCGCTCTCTTTCTTCCCTGACAAACTTAGCCGTTGATTACTATGAATAGTCGCTAATTTGAGCGTGATCTTTGATGCCACCGCCGGACTGATACTGGAATGAACAGCCTGCATGAGCAGGGTTTGCTACTTCGGTATAGGGCTAGGGATCAGAATAGGCCCACTTGCTTACGACACCATCAAGGGGAAAATACTAGAAATTGCAGACCGGGCATGAGCCTTCTGTAGCTGTCTTCTCCACACGATGGACCCGAGTTAACCCTCCCTTAACTCCACAGTCAAAAAATCTCCCAAGCCGCACAGCCTCAGCTCCTCGGGCGCTGAGGCTGTGCGGCAGGCTCGTTCGGTTTCACGCCGGGCGCCTATCCGCCACACGGGAGTCCCCTCATGAACATCCGTCCCTACCTGCTGACGGCCACCCTCGCCTTCAGCGCATTCGCCGGGCTGGCCCAGGCCAATGACAGCACTACCCTGTCCAACGCTGTGCCCTACCAATACGGCATGCCACTACACGTGGCGAAGGTGCTTTCGTTAACCGAGCCGCCGACGCAGGAGTGCAAGGTGATTACGGCCGATATGAAGTACATCGACAACACCGGCAAGCCCGCAGAGATCAGTTACAGGAAATTGTCTGACGCGTGCAGTCTGCAGAACTGACAGAAAATTCTGATTTGCGGTTTGGCGGTAGGTTTAAGCTGTTTTCAGCAGGTATGCTCAGGCCTTCCCTACTGCCGCAAGGACTGGCCATGCAGTTGTCGTTTCGTACGTTGTCGACCTTCACTTCCATGTTGTGTTTTCTGCTGGCGCTGGTCTGGGGCTTTTTCCCGGATGTATTGCTGGCGATCTGGAGTATCGGCTATTCGGAAGGCACCGGCGTAGTCGGAAGACGTAGTGCGGTGTTGTTTGTGGCGTTGGGGGTGATGTTTTATCTGCTGCGCAATTCTCCGCCGTCAGTGGCACGCAATGCACTCAGCAACGGCTTTATCATGGGCTGTTTCGGCTTGGCGGCGCTCGGTTTTGGCGAATGGCTCAACGGCCATGCCGGCCCCGGGATTTTACTTGCGGTGCTGGTCGAATTCGCGCTGGGCCTTGGCTTTGTGCAGGCCCGGCGCGTGACGGTCGAACAGGTTGAAACGGTGAGTTAAATGGCTCGGGATCGTGGGCTGTGCTGATGCGAGGCTGTCTGCTGGGCGAGATCCGAACGCAGGCCCGCGACCAGGTTGTTGATTTCACGGCAGCTGTTGAGTCGGCTTGCGTCGATTCCGCTGACGTACAAATCGGCTTGATCGGTTCGATGGTCGCCGAACACTTTGACGGTCATCGACAGGTCTGGCGATAACGTGCATTGGCAGCGTTTCGGCAGAAAGCTGCTTTCGATGATGTTACGAAGTTCCAAGGCAGATAAAAACATGGCGAACCCTCTCCTTTCTATGCGTTTGCCAATCAACTATTCACACTGACCTTTTGCCGATCCTGCACGGGTGTGCTCCCCGCTTTTCCCTGGTCGGCAACGGGCGGTACTGCGAAATGCTCATTGGAGTGTAGGCGCCCAAACCCGGTGCGCTGCACTATTACGACGCATAAACCATGCCTTTGGTCAGGTCATTTTGAGCCTAGCGAAATCAAAGACTTGGCGACGGGGCCAGTACTTTGCTATTTGCAAAATGCATGAATCGACCACCCGTCTCCTGCAATATGCAATCCCCGACGAATTTGCTTTCGGAGGCCATGGCGGCAAGAATGCCTGCATTGCAATCTCACCTGCACGGAGGCTTCCATGAGTTCTTTACGTCTTTATGCGACGACTGGCCTGATCATCGCCAGCCTGTCCACCCTCGCCCACGCCGCCAAGCTTGAAGACGTCGCGCCGTACCCCAAGGCAGAAGCTGGATTCACCCGCCAAGTCATTCATCTGCCCAAACAGGAGCAGGAAGAGAACTTCCAGGTCGAAATTCTCGCAGGCAAGACCCTTGAAGTGGATTGCAACCGTCAGCGCCTGGGCGGCGTTCTGGATGAAAAGAATCTTGAGGGCTGGGGTTATCCCTTCTATCGCCTGGAGACGGTTATCGGCCCGATGAGTACGATGATGGCCTGTCCGCCCGGCAGCGAGAAGAAACGCGCGTTCGTGCCGGTCGTCGGGGATGGCTTCATGTTGCGCTACAACAGCAAACTGCCGGTCGTGGTGTACGCACCTACTGACGTTGAGGTGCGCTATCGCATCTGGTCGGCATCGGACAAAGTCGGCACCGCCCTTCAGCAATAACCGCCGCTTCTGCTCTCATCACGCCGGGACGCCGCACGCAGCGGCGCGCTCGGCGACATGGCGCAGACTGTCGAAGTTGATATTGGCGCCCGAATCGATGGCGACAAAGGTTTGGTCGCGCACGCCGGTTCGCGCCACATAGCGCTTGATTCCAGCCACGGCCAATGCACCGGAAGGCTCGGTGATCGAACGGGTGTCGTCATAGATGTTCTTGATCGCAGCGCACAGTTCATCGTTGCTGACAGTGATGACCTCATCCACGCAAAAACGACAAACCTCGAAACCGAATTCCCCGATCTGCGCCACCGCCACACCGTCGGCGAACGTACCGACGCAGGGCAACACCACGCGTTCGCCCGCCACCATCGCCGCTTGCAGGCAGGCCGAGTGTTCAGACTCGACCCCGATGATGCGTATTTCCGGGCGCAGGTATTTGATGTAGGCCGCAATGCCGGCGATCAAGCCACCGCCGCCGACCGGAACAAAGATCGCATCCAGAGCGCCTTGATGCTGGCGGAGGATCTCCATCGCCACGGTGCCCTGCCCGGCGATCACTTGCGGATCATCGAAGGGTGAAACGAAGGTGCGCCCGGTTTGCTGTGCCAGTTGCAACGCGTGGGCCAGGGCAAACGGAAAACTCTCACCGTGCAGCAGCGCTTCGGCCCCGCGACTGCGAACCCCAAGAACTTTAAGCTCCGGTGTCATCGACGGCATGACGATCGTCGCTGCAATGCCCAACTCGCGCGCGGCCAGCGCCACACCTTGGGCGTGATTACCGGCTGATGCGGTGATGACGCCACGGGACTTTTGCTCATCGCTCAGTTGCACCAGCTTGTTGTAGGCGCCGCGAATCTTGAAGGAGAACGTCGGTTGCAGGTCTTCGCGCTTGAGCAAGACGTTGTTGCCCAGCGCATCAGAGAGTGCCGGCGCTGCCTGCAACGGCGTGCGCACGGCAATGTCGTACACCGGCGCTGCCAGAATCTGTTTCACATAGTGTTCAAGCAGGGCTTGCTGGGCGGGGCTATACGGCATGGTCGTCTCCTGACGTTTTTCAGAACCCGGGAGACGGAAAGTAAAAACCCGCCTCCAGGGGCGGGTTGGGTGCTGCAGCCGTGCGCTAGCCCGCCAAATGAGGAATGGCGGTAATAATGCTTGGCTGGTGGCGCAATACGGTGAAAGTCATGGGCTGGAAATTAGCCTGCGGGCGATTGACAAGTCAATGGCCTATTTTGCGAGCTGCCGGTAGGCTGGCGTTCTGCTTATCACCCAAGGAAGGAATCCATGATGTCCATCGCCCTGCCCCTCACCGCCTTGCTCGCTTTTAGCGGTTACACCCTTTCAGTGATGATTCAGGCGGAACAGTCATTGATCGACTTCGGGATCAGCCTGATGTCGCGCCCAGACACGGCGCAGGTGGTGATTGATCTGTATCTGCTCGCGACATTGGCCGGGGTGTGGATGTTCAAGGATGCCAGGGCTCGCGGGCGATCGGTCTGGTCGGTAGTGCCTTATCTGGTGCTGACGGTGGTATTCGTCTCGGTGGGGCCGTTGTTGTATCTGGTGGTTCGTGGAATTCAGGAGCGGCGCAGAGTGGGTAAGACCGCTTCGGTGAGTTGATCAACGGTAGCAGGCCAGCCACACAACCTTTGAATCTTCTTCAACATTGAACAGTCACTGAAAAGGAGAACGACAAATCCCGCTCCAGGCATAAGAAAGTGGAGATTGATCATGAATATCCGCCAAGTGCTGTTCGTCGTCCCACTGCTGGTCGCCACCCTGTCCAGCCCTTCAATCCTTGCCAGCGATGAAACCGACGCGGTCAAAAAGCCTGAATGCCCTAAAGGCCAGGTCTGGGACAGCAAGACCCAGCAATGCGTGTTACAGACCAGCGGCTGACGTCCATCCTGCTAAACTGGGCCGAGTTTTATTCCAACGAGGATTGCCTTGTGCCCATTGCATCCCGCACCGCATTGCTGGTGATCGATGTCCAAAACGACTTCATTCCCGGCGGACAACTGCCGGTGCCTGAAGGTGATCAGATTGTGCCGCTGGTCAACCTCATTGCACGCCAATTCAGACAGGTCGTCATTGCTCAGGACTGGCACCCGCGCGGCCACATCTCGTTTGCGTCAAGTCATGCCGGGCGTCAGCCTTACGATGTCATCGAGTTGCCATACGGCGAACAAACGCTGTGGCCCGAGCATTGCGTGCAAGCCAGCGCCGGGGCCGAGCTTCATCCGCAGCTCGATTTGCCTCAAGCTCAATTGATCATTCGTAAAGGCTGCAATCCTGACATCGACAGTTACTCAGCCTTTCTCGAAGCGGATCGAAGCACCACCACCGGGCTGGCTGGCTACCTCAAAGAGCGCGGCATCGACACGGTCTACATGGTCGGGCTTGCGCTGGATTTCTGTGTGATGTTTTCGGCGCTTGATGCTCGCGCGGCAGGATTCAATGCGTTTGTGGTGCTGGATGCCTGCCGGGCGATTGATCTGGACGGTTCGCTGGCGAATGCGATCACCCGGATGCAAGCGGCCGGCGTCGGCCTGATTCAATCTTCGGATCTGCCGACCTGATAGCGCTCCGCGGATTCAGGCCGTGGCCGGCAACCACAGCCTGAATCGCGCCCCACCCAGTGGTGAGTGTTCTACCGTCAAGGTTCCGCCCTGAGCTTCCAAAGCCCGGCGGCTGATTGCCAGCCCCAAGCCAAAACCACCGGTCGCCCGGTCGCGACTGCGGTCGAGCCGATAGAAAGGCTCGAAAATCCGCTCGCGCTCGTCGTCGGGAATACCGATCCCGTCATCGTCCACCCAGATTTCACAGCCGTCGACATTGACCTGTACACCAATCTGAATGCGCTTTTCGCAATAGCGCATGGCATTGCGCAGCAGATTCTGGATCGCTCGCGCCGTCAAACGCGGGTCCAGCGCAAAGCGTTCCAACTGACCATGCAGCAACACGTCAATAACGATCTCCGGCGATTCGAGTTCCTCGTCGACACTGCCCAGGATGCTGTCGATGAACTCATCCAGCGCCACCTCGATTCGCTCGGGCAATTGCGCCGGGTTCTGCAAGCGGCTGTAAGACAACAGCTCCAGGACCAATTCATCCAGCTCACGAATATGCGCGACCAACCCTTGCAGGCGTTCGCGGCTAGGGGCCGGCAAATCATCGGACAGTGCCAGCGCCAGTCCGAAATCCAGACGCGTCAACGGCGTGCGCAGCTCATGGGAAACAGCATTGAGCAGGTCGCGTTGCTGGTTCAGGAGGTTTTCAATGTCGCCCGCCATGGTGTCGAAGACTTTGGCCAGGCTACCGATATTGGAGCTTGGCGCAATGTTCGTGCGTTCGCTCAGATGGCCCTTGCCGAAGCGCTCGGCGGTGCTTTTCAGGCGCTCCAGATCGCGCCAGTGCGGACGCAGCCAGAGCAGCAGGCAGCCGAGTAGTGTCGCGCCGATCAGCACGTTGATGCTCCAGTACAACAAATCGACGTCCACCGGATCGGGCGGAACGACCATGCGCACCGCCATCTCATCATTCAGCGGGGTGACCGCCAACGTGCGCCAGCCCCAGTCGCCGATGCGCACCACGTTTTCACCGCGGTGCAGGCGCTCCTGCTCGATGGGCGTGAACACCGCGTCGTCGATACGCGTCAGCACAATGTGCAGCGGCTGGAATTCCTTATCCATCGTCTCCGCAATGGTTGGCCACTGATCCTGCGGTGCAGCATGAAACTGTTTGGTGATCAGCGATTGCAGGCCACGGGAAAAATCCAGGTTATAGGTGACGAACCGATCCCTGAAGGCCATCACCACCAGATCCGGCACCAGATAAATCGCCGCGCTGTACGAAACGATCGTCACCAGATAAAGGCGAAACAGAATGCGAAACATCAGCTCAGCATTCCCATTCGGAGCGACTGAACAGATAGCCTTTGCCCCACACAGTCTTGATCTTGCGCGCCTCGCCCGCGTGATCGTCAAACTTGCGCCGCAGCTTGGAAATCGCCACGTCCACCGAGCGGTCAGTGCCGTTGAATTCGATACCGCGCAAGCGTTGCAGAATCTGGTCGCGGCTGAGCACCTCGCCGGCGTGCCGGGCGAGCACCACCAGCAAGTTGTACTCACCGCTGGACAGTTCCACCGCTTGCTCGCGCCAGGTGACGGTGCGTTCGGACAGGTCGATGCACAGGTTGCCCATGACGATGCGGTCGTTGACCGTCATCGGTTCGCCGAGGCTGCTGCGGCGCAACAACGTCCGCACCCGGGCCAGCAACACCCGCGGCTCGCATGGTTTGGTAACGTAATCGTCGGCGCCCATCTCCAGGCCCAGCACCTGATCATGGCTGTCGTCGCGGGCGGTGAGCATCAGAATCGGCAGCATCGCCGAATCCGCGCGCAGCAAGCGGCAGACTTGCAGGCCATCCAGGCCCGGCAGCATCAGGTCGAGGATCACCAGATCCGGCGGATTGATCCGCGCCCGCTCGCGCACGTGGTCGCCACGGCCGATGACGCTGACGGAGTAACCGTTGCGTTCCAGGTAGCTGGAGATCAGTTCGGCGAGGGCGGTGTCGTCTTCGACCAGGAGGATGTTGGGCATGGGTGTTCCAGAAGATGCAGTGGCGACAGTCAGGGCTCATTCGCGAGCAGGCTCGCTCCCACAGGACATCGTAGACAAATGTGGGCGCGAGCCTGCTCGCGAAAGCCATCGAACTGTCGCAATAAATTTCAGGCCTGCAGGATATACGTCCTCACCCGCCCCTGAGCAAAACCCTTACACAATTTCACACAGCAGCTACAAAGCTTCACCGCTAACCTCCTCGTCTGGCCGTAGGATGCGGCCATCAATATTGGGGGTTGTACATGTCGAAGAAACTGCTGGCCGGGCTCGGCCTGATCGCAATGGCGTTGTCGCTGGGCGCCTGTGATTCATCCTCGAACGCCGAACAACAGACGCCGCCAGCGACCGTGCGCATCGAGACCCTCCAGGCCCGCCCCCTGTCCATCAGCAGTGAACTGAGCGGGCGCATCGCCGCGCCACGGATCGCCGAAGTGCGTGCAAGGGTCGCCGGTGTGGTGTTGCAACGCGTGTTCCGCGAAGGCAGCGACGTGAAACAGGGCGAGGTGCTGTTTCGCATCGACCCGGCGCCATTCAAGGCAGACCTCGATAGCGCCGAAGCAGCGCTGCGCAAGGCCGAGGCCAACGCCTTCCAGGCAAAATTGCAGGAGCAGCGCTATGCGCAGTTGATCGACGACAAGGCCATCAGTGCTCAGGATTACGACAACGCCCGCGCCAATGCACGGCAGACTGCCGCCGACGTTGCGGCCAACAAAGCCGCGGTGGCGCGGGCAAAGCTCAACCTGGGTTATGCCACTGTTACCGCGCCTATTTCAGGCCGAATCGGTCGCGCACTGGTCACCGAAGGCGCGCTGGTCGGGCAGAACGAAACCACGCCGCTGGCACTGATCCAGCAGCTCGACCCGATCCACGCCGACCTGACTCAATCGACCCGTGAACTCAACGAGCTGCGCCGCGCATTCCGCTCCGGGCAGTTGCAGGAAGTCGGCCGGGATCAGGTCAAAGCCACGCTGATTCAGGATGACGGCAGCCTCTACCCGCTACCGGGCAAACTGCTATTCAGCGACATCACGGTCGATCCGGGCACCGGGCAGATCATTCTGCGCAGCGAATTCCCCAATCCGGATCTCGACCTGTTGCCGGGCAGTTTCATCCGTGTACGTCTCGAGCAAGCAACTATCCAGAACGGCATCACCGTGCCGCAACGGGCCGTACAGCGTGACAGCGCCGGCGTTGCCCAGGTGCTGACGGTTGATGAGCAACTGCGTGTGGCGCTGCAACCGGTGCAACTGGGCGCGGTGCAGAACAATCGCTGGATTGTTACCGGCGGCCTCAAGCCCGGCGACCGCATCATCACCGAAGGCCTGCAACATGCCCGTCCCGGCGAAAAAGTGCAGATCGACGAAACCCCTCTTCCACTCGCCCAGACTTCTGGTCAGTAAGCAGGACGCTTTTTTATGCCGCAGTTCTTTATCGACCGCCCGGTGTTCGCCTGGGTTGTCGCATTGTTCATCCTGCTGGCCGGTGCGCTGGCCATCCCGCAGTTGCCGGTGGCGCAGTACCCCGATGTCGCGCCGCCGCAAATTGAAATTTATGCCGTGTACCCGGGCGCTTCGGCGCAGACCGTCGATGAAAGCGTGGTCAGCCTGATCGAAGAAGAACTCAACGGCGCCGATCACCTGTTGTACTTCGAATCGCAGAGCAGCCTTGGCAGCGCGACGATCAAAGCGACATTCCAGCCCGGCACCAACCCGGAACTGGCGCAGGTGGATGTGCAAAATCGCCTAAAAGTGGTTGAGTCACGCCTGCCGCAAGCGGTCAATCAGCAAGGCTTGCAGGTCGAGAAAGTCTCGTCCGGCTTCCTGTTGCTGATCACCCTGACCTCCAGCGACGGCAAGCTCGATGACGTCGCGCTCAGTGATTATCTGGCGCGTAACGTGATGAACGAAATCAAGCGTCTCGACGGCGTCGGCAAGGCGCAGTTGTATGGCGCCGAACGGGCCATGCGCATCTGGATCGATCCGCAGAAACTGATTGCCTTCAACCTGACCCCGGCTGACGTCAACGAAGCCATCGTTGCGCAGAACGCTCAGGTCTCGGCGGGCAGCATCGGCGATCTGCCGTCGCCCTCGTCGCAGGAAATCACCGCGACCATTCTGGTCAAGGGCCAGTTGTCGACGCCGCAAGAGTTCGCCGACATCGTGCTCAAGGCCAATCGCGACGGCTCTACCGTGCGCATCGGCGATGTCGCGCGAGTCGAGATTGGCAGTCAGGAATACCAATTCGGCACCCGTTTGAATGGCAAGCCGTCCACGGCCGTCGGCGTGCAACTGTCGCCGGGCGCCAATGCGCTGAACACCGCAACGCTGGTGCGGGCAAAAATGGATGAGCTGGCGCGTTATTTCCCGGCAGGCGTGGAATACAAGATCCCCTACGACACCTCACCGTTCGTCAAGGTCTCGATCACCAAAGTGGTTTACACCCTCGGCGAAGCGATGCTGCTGGTGTTCGCGGTGATGTTCCTGTTCCTGCAGAACGTGCGCTATACGCTGATCCCAACGCTGGTGGTGCCGGTGGCGCTGATGGGCACGTTCGCGACCATGCTGGCGCTAGGGTTCTCGATCAACGTGTTGACCATGTTCGGCATGGTGCTGGCCATCGGCATTCTGGTGGACGACGCGATTGTGGTGGTCGAGAACGTCGAACGCATCATGGCTACCGAAGGCCTTTCGCCCAAGGAAGCGACGCGCAAAGCGATGACACAGATTACCGGCGCGATTATCGGCATCACCCTGGTGCTGGTCGCGGTGTTTATTCCGATGGCGTTCATGCAAGGTTCGGTCGGGGTGATTTATCAGCAGTTTTCACTGTCGATGGCGACCTCGATTCTGTTCTCGGCATTCCTCGCCCTGACCTTGACGCCAGCGTTGTGCGCGACATTGCTCAAGCCTGTCGCCAAGGGCGAGCATCACGAGAAGACCGGGTTCTTTGGCTGGTTCAACCGGCGTTTCGAGCACTTGACCGATCGCTATCAGGGCTGGGTCGGGTATGCACTGAAACGCACCGGTCGCTACCTGTTGATCTACGTTGTGCTGCTGGTGGGTCTGGGGCTGTGTTTTGCGCGTCTGCCCTCCTCGTTTCTGCCGACGGAAGACCAGGGTTACACCATCACCGATATTCAATTGCCGCCCGGCGCAACCAAGAACCGCACGGTGCAAGTGGCCGAACAGCTTGAAGCCCACAACGCCGGCGAACCGGGCATCAGCGACAGTGTGGTGATTCTCGGTTTCAGCTTCTCCGGCAGCGGGCAGAACGCGGCGCTGGCGTTTTCTACGCTGAAGGATTGGTCGGAACGTGGCAGCGACGATGCCGCCAGTTCGATTGCCGATCGCGCCAACGTCGCGCTGAGCCAGATCAAGGACGCCATGGCCTTCTCGGTGTTGCCGCCGCCCGTGGACGGTCTCGGTACCTCGAGTGGTTTCGAGTTTCGCTTACAGGATCGCGGCGGCCTCGGCCACGCGACCTTGATGCAGGCGCGCACGGAACTGCTCGCCGCCGCGGAAAAGAGTCCGGTGTTAATGAATGTCCGTGAAAGTGCGCTGGCCGAAGCACCGCAAGTGCAATTGATCGTCGATCGCAAGCAGGCCAACGCCTTGGGCGTATCGTTCGCCGACATTGGTAACGTGCTGTCCACTGCTGTGGGTTCCAGCTACATCAACGACTTTCCCAATCAGGGCCGCATGCAGCGCGTGGTGGTGCAGGCTGAGGGCGACCAGCGCAGTCAGGTCGATGACTTGCTGAAAATGCACGTGCGCAACAACGCCGGGAACATGGTGCCGCTGTCGGCATTTGTCCAGGCCAACTGGATTCAAGGCCCGGCGCAGTTGACCCGATACAACGGCTACCCGGCGATTGCGATCTCCGGCGAACCGTCTGCGGGGCACAGCACTGGTGAGGCCATGGCGGAAATCGAACGTCTGGTTGCGCAGGGGCCGACAGGTCTGGGCCAGGAATGGACCGGTTTGTCGTTGCAGGAACGCTTGTCCGGCAACCAGGCGCCGATACTGCTCGGTTTGTCGTTGCTGGTGGCGTTCCTGTGTCTGGCGGCGCTTTATGAGAGCTGGTCGATTCCGACCTCGGTGTTGCTCGTTGTCCCGCTTGGTGTGCTCGGCGCCGTACTGGCGGTGACCATGCGCGGGATGCCCAACGACGTATTCTTCAAGGTCGGCCTGATTACCATCATCGGGTTGTCGGCGAAGAACGCCATCCTGATCATCGAGTTCGCCAAGAGTCTGTACGACGAAGGCCACGATCTGATCGACGCAACGTTGCAGGCAGCGCGTTTGCGTCTGCGGCCGATCGTGATGACGTCGCTGGCGTTCATTCTTGGCGTAGTGCCGTTGGCGATTGCTACCGGTGCCAGTTCGGCCAGCCAACAGGCCATCGGCACCGGCGTGATCGGCGGGATGATTACAGCAACGCTGGCGGTGATCTTCGTGCCGGTATTCTTTGTCGTTGTAATGAAGCTCGTACAAAGATTCACCAAACCCCGCTGACCCAAATGTAGGAGCTGCCGAAGGCTGCGATCTTTTGACTTTGCTTTCAGAAGTTCAAAAAGATCGCAGCCTTCGGCAGCTCCTACAAAAGCCTGATTGCGTACGCTATGGTGCACTGACAGTTCACCGACGTGAGTCCCCATGCGCTTCCTCGCCCGCACCCACCCTCGCCTTTCAGCCGCCGCCGTGCTCGGACTCGCCACCGGCCTGTTGGTCCCCGCCGATTCGATCGTCAGCAAAATCCTCATCGGCTGGAACGTCGGTGTGTGGACTTACCTGATCCTGATGTTCTGGCTGACCGTGCGCGCCAAGGCCCCTGACGTCCGCCGCATCGCCGAGATCGAAGACGAGAACGCGGGGCTGGTGCTGCTAATGGTGTGCATCGCCGCGCTGGCCAGCCTGGCTGCAATCACCTTCGAAATGGCCGGCAGCAAAGACCTGGAAACCACGCGCAAACTGTTGCACTACGGTTTTACCGCCCTGACGGTGGTCGGCTCATGGCTGCTGATCGGGGTAATCTTCTGCGTGCACTACGCGAGGTTGTTTTACACCTGGAACGGCAAGGAGCCCGCACTGCGTTTCGCCGATGGACTGACCGCCCCCAATTATTGGGACTTCCTGTACTTTTCGTTCACCATTGGTGTGGCTGTGCAAACATCGGATGTCGGCGTGGCGACTCGGGACATACGGAAAATTGTACTGGTGCAATCGTTGATCGGTTTCGTATTCAATACCGCGATTCTGGGATTCTCGATAAATCTTGCGGCAGGATTGTTTGGCTGATGTTGCCCCCCGGATGCGTCAATTCAGGGCTGAAACACTCCTCACTCACGCCTCATGTCAAATCCGGAAAAGAAAACCCATACTTTTCAGCCATTGTAAACTGTCAAGTATTACAGTTTACAACCCCCCCCATTAGCGCTCTCATAGCTCATCCCGGAAGTTTCCCTTTATAGCGGGATATCTCGTCACAACATGGAGACCGCAAAAATGCTATCTAACATTCGCCAGCGCAGAAACGCAATTGGCTCAGGTATGTGCAAAGGAACAATCAATACCGTTGAGCAGTTCAATGCAGGACTGGTTGAGCTATACGAGGATACTTTCGATCCGCCTCATGGTGAAGCCTACGTTATGTTTGCTCGACAGCGTAATATGGACTCCACGACCAAAGAGATCGTACTGTCGTTCTCTAAAAGCCTGCCAAATGACAGTTACGTATTGACACCAACCTCCCACCAGGTTCGCGTAACATTCCTTGATACTAGCGATCCAGCGAGATTTGTGACGTACACGCAGCGTTCAGGCACTGCCATAATTACCTATGACCGCGATTCAGCCATTCTTTCCGGAAACTTGAACAACGTTGTCGTCGAGAACAACGACGACGACGAGTTGAAGCTATTGACGCTTGAGGTTGCACTCGCAGCAGCGGGAGATATAGTAAAATTACGCAGATACCTTTCTATTGCCGCGTAGTTCGGAAAAAAAAAGGAAGCTTGAGCTTCCTTTTTCTCTGTATCACCATGCGTAACGTATACCGAAATTTGCAGCCAAAGGCTGTTCAATGTATCGCCCGTTGCTGTACTCGACATCAACATGCACGCTGAGATCTTTCGCTATTGCGGCGGCCACACCAGCGCCCAATTCCCCACGGGAACCTGAAAGGTCATTGTTGAATACGTTATTGTTCACCCGCACTTCGTTATTCTTTGCAAATTCATGAGCCCACGCAACGCGAATATAAGGCTGTATCGTCCGTCCTTGATCGAATTCGATATTCCGGCCGACAGTGACGCCAACTTTACCTATAAATGAGTGGGTACGGTCCCCTTCTGCTTC
This sequence comes from Pseudomonas sp. SWRI99, assembly GCF_014270125.1. Classification (NCBI taxonomy): domain Bacteria; kingdom Pseudomonadati; phylum Pseudomonadota; class Gammaproteobacteria; order Pseudomonadales; family Pseudomonadaceae; genus Pseudomonas; species Pseudomonas sp. SWRI99. The sequence goes on from NZ_JABWQR010000004.1 coordinate 133,039, forward strand.
CAAGTCATTACTAAGAGAGTAATTTTTTCCCTCAATTACCACCGCTGACCACTGAGTGTAGGGTTCCACGAAATTTCCATTAACGAGGCTAATGTGTTTGCCGATTTCCACCGAGCCACCGATGCCGGAATTGTCGTAATCACCCTTGGCGCGCTTCCCGTCACTCAACCCAACCTTTGTATTATTGTTGAAACGGTTGGCTTTCAAAACGCCATCGAAGTAATAGCCCGTTTGCTTATTTAGCCCGGTTACATAACCTCCCAAGTAGTAACTGTCGACACTCCCGGACGTGCCCGCATCGAGGTCCAGGTCTGATTGACTTTGGCCTGCCATGACTCCGATCAACCATTGGCCGTCACCCAATGGCAGCGGCGCATCCGCCCCTAGAGTGAAGCCACTCTGACGTTGCTTATAGCCAACACCAGAGCCATCAGCAATATTGTACTTGTTCGTGTAAGTACGCCCCCACGCGCCCGCTTGACGTCCATTGAAGCGCAACTCCCCCATACGGGAGCGCAACGAAGTCAATTCGCCCAACCATACCGTCGACGCCGTGTTAAAGAGCGCCAGCACGGAACGAGTTCCAGGACTGATCGTACGGGTGCTGGGATCCAGTATCCAGTCGTTGCCGCTTTTCACCAGGCCGTAGGAATACGTTCCAAGATCAACGTCGCGATTCATAAGAAAAACGGCTTCACCACCCGCTGTTTGCACCACACGGACAGGTTGCCCGCTAGCAGGGTCATTACCGCTGCTCTCGATGAACAGTTCATGCGTACCTTGGGCGATTCCGGTGATATTCAGTACATCCGTCTCACCCGTGGTGAAATTGGTGCCCATTTCAAAGCGGCCGTTGCCAGAGAGCGACGCCACGTTGAGTTGATAAAAGGCGTCGGAGGTACCGAAGACCACGGAGCCACCGCTATTCAGGTTCAGTTGATCAATGCTGCTGTTACTCGTCAGCACCCACCGGGAACTGTCATTGATCGTGGCACTCGTCACATTTTGCAATTGGCCTGTCAGCGTCGCGTTGTTTTGCAGAGTCAGTCTCGTGGTGCTGCCCTGCTCCGTGACGATGTTACCCTTCAGTGTACTGTCGTTGACCACCAGAGAGGCATCAGCCCCACCTCGGACATCCAATAAAGTGCCATTGCCAGAGAGCAAGCGAGAGTTGGTCAGGGTGATGGCCGTTGGCGAAACTTCGGCGTTGGCCTGGTTGACCAGAATCGCTGAGCCGGTTATGCCTTGCACGGTAGTGTTTTCAAGGTTCAGCATCGCGGGTTGCACCCGATTCGGATCGGAGTTGATGACCACGCCCTCGCGACCTCCCGTGATCGTGCTGTTTTGGGCATTTGCCTGGCCGCTACTCAGCCGCAGTCCGTAACTGGTGGCCCCGGTGCCAATAAGGTCGGAGTCACTGAGGTTCAGGACGCTGAAAGCACTGACCAGAGCACCACCGGTCACACCGGTGATCAGCGAGCCATTGGCAACTGAGACGCTCGACCCTTCCTGTCCTCGGGAATCACGTACTATTTGGAGTCCTACTCGATTACCGGTAATCGTACTGCTGTCAATCGTCGCTTGCGTGCTACTCAATAAGACCGCTGCCAGGCCGCTCGCAGAAGAAACTGTCGAACCACGCAGAGTGACCGTTGACCCTTGGCGAGCCGATATCTGCTGTATCGTGCTACCGGGATTCACGATCAACGTAGAGTTTTCAGAGTTGATGGCCAGCGTTTGTGCGCCATTCACGGTCAGCGTTGCATTCTGAGCGAGATCCCATCGTTCTGGCACGCCGCCATTTACCGTTTCCTCCCGCCCAACGACCGGCGCTGCGCTGACGGAGGCGCTGAGCACCGCCAACAATGAAGGGCTGACCATCATGAAATGCCCCAAACGGCCCAAAACCGAAAACGACTTACCCCGCATAATGAATACCTGCCTTGTGTTTAATGGAATGGCGGTAGTAGCCATCCTTCGAGGGGCGCTAGGCTATAGAGAGAACTTATGAATTTCTGTAGGACTTATCCTAAGATGGAAGGAGAAACTTCTTTCAGACCGAAAGATTCAACATCCAAGATTACTGAATAGGGGCGCTGACAAAATTATTTGCTCACGCCCCCCTGTGATTAATCAACGATTATGGGATATTGAACTCCTCACAAAACCGACCTTGGCTATCGTCCAGATCTAATTCGTTTTCAGCAGGCAATGAGTCCGGGGTTGGATTATTGCCAGCCCCCCCCGCGGGAAATGGAATAAGTCACACGCGCCTTTTGTAGATGAGCCGGTTTGAAATCCTCGGCGTAAGTACCAATTCCGATAATCGCGCCGTCAGTAGGGAATGTCCCGCTAATAGGGAATGTAGCCTCTGCATCGGTACCAGGGATCGGCGTGGTAGGATCCGCCAGTTCATATGCCTGGTACTTTAGAGTAATAGTTTCTCCATCAACCGTGTACGTATTCGGCAATACACGCACAAGCATATTTCGCCTCTCCGTACCATCATTTGGAACGGTCGCCGTCGGGAAGTTCAAAGTGGAACACCCAATCCTTCTTCTCGACCCGGCAAGACCCAATATTACTGGTGCTGCCATTTCAATCGGAAAAGGTTCCACAACGATATCTTTTGTTTTGGACGCAGTCGGATTTACAGCGCCCGGGGTATAAAGCGTGTAGCGCAGAACCTTGGTCCCGCTACCTTGCGCGCCAACAATAGACCAAGGCAGCGGATGGTCCAGTGGGTCGCCTTCCTGCCCTGATGTCAGTGGAATCGATTCGCCTATTTTTATGTCGTCATAGAACACATCAATCAACCAGCCTTCTTCGGTCGGTGGCGTTGTGAAAAGGACAATATGCGCGTTGATACCGGCATCGCCATAATCACCTTCCTTGATTTCGTCGTCGCTGCCCGCAGTTGTTGTCAACGTTGGAGGATCGAGGCCAATAGTAATTGGATCCGGACCGATATACGAAATGTCGACATCAATTTCCACATCCTCCTCAGCGAGCAATCTGGTACCACGAAACATCTTGAAACTCACAACGGTTTTGACGATACCATCGGTATTCCCGTAAACCTGCTTGACTAGATCGTAAGGGGCGTAGAACGTCAGTTCAGTGTTGGCCCCCACTCGCTGTTCAGCGCCTGCGGCTTGGCCTCCCCAATAACCGGCAATAGTGTCAGCTTGAGCATTGGGGTTTGGAACCTTGACCTTGAACTCCACACCCTTTGTATCAAACCGAGTATCTGCAAGATCGATCAAGTTGTCGCCGTCTGTTCCGTTGGCCAACGTTACTGTGGGAGGCAGTACCGTGGCGGGATCAGGATCCTTGGCGTGCTGAACAGTGCGCTGACTGAAATTCGAACGTCTTCCTAAATTTCCGGCCAAATCCTGGGCTGTATAAATAAGCTGATTCGGCCCATCCGGGGCATCGACGAATGCCTTTGTTGGAATTTCAGCATCCCGAGTGGCCGACAGCACCCCTTCGAACACAGGGGTATCGCGAACCGGATCGGGCGCAGGACCGAAATAAAACCGGTAAACATCAGTTTCCTCGTAATTTGCAGGGATTGCCGGATTGACAACAATTCCAGTCTTGCCTTCGAGGTATGCCTCATCGATAGGGGTAGCCGGGGGCAAATCGGCTGGCCACGTTGCAGCACCAGGAGTCCGATCGGTAGGCGGGTTTTTTATTTGATAGGGTCGCGTCAGATCAATTGCAAAAGTACTGATATCGGACTCGGTATCGTTAATACCGCCTGCCCAGTAGATATACCGAAATTCCCATTCCGTAGGCTTTTCGGGAGTAAGTTCCTCTCCGAACAGGTTGCGTCGGATTTTGTAGGGTATCGTCCAGTCTCGACCACTAACAGGCCCAGGTAAAATGTACGGAGCGTCGTCACCTGAATCAACAATATCAATCCACGCTGTGGTGCCTTTCACACGAATCTGCGGTAAAAATGAATCTAAATCGTCTTCAAGTGCTGGTTTCGGAACCACATAATCCAGATCACCAGCAAGAGCAGCAATTGGAATGCGCAAATCGGAGGGCAGTGTTTGCGCAGGAAAAGTAGCAGCACTTATTAGTGGTGTATCGTCAGCATTTTCGACGATGGATTTTCTCCTCAGCGCTGCCAGTCTGGAAAGATTGGCTTTTTCAACTATAGCGTTCATTCTTTTCTCCCTGCTTTTTCAGTTAGGTATGTCTTCTCTTCAAACACTTGTAGCCAAGCATCTTCGATTAGCGATTTACGGTCTCAAAGGAAGTTCATCGCCAGGAATTACTTGATCGATCTTTACCCAGCCAAGCCTGGAAACACCGACAAGTTTGCGCCCCCGAAAAATGCGGTACACAGCAGACGCCGAAGCCTTCACGAACATAGGCTTGATATGGACGTCGTAAGGTTGGATACACAAGCAATAGCCTTGCTTGATATCGGTATCATCCAAGGCGGAGCGTATGTCTTTTTTACGTGCTCTGACATATTCCACCCCGCTTCCATTCAAACTTGAATAGCCTCTCCACAGTAACTCGACTCGATCTCCGACTCTGAATCCGGCCAAAGGCGGGACCGATATTTCTACGCCCTCTGACAGAGGCGGTTTAGTGTTGCAATGGAGATAGCCGTAAAAGTCTTTACCAGGGAAGTCTGGCGCCTCCAGGTCGGTTGGAATAGGAGTATGGTCGATTGTCAGTTTGCGTTGTTCCGAGTTTGAGGGGTGGTCCGCAGTATCGAGCACCTGATACCACAATTGCCCCACGCCATCGACCTGCAAAAACTGAGCATCGATATGAATAACAAACTCCGGCTGGATGTCCGCTGCTGTGTAATCATTAATTATTTCAACAAGCGGTTGACCCGGCTGCTCGAAAAAGACAGTCAATCGATCTCTATCGTCGGGCGATGTTGCATAACTGGGCCAAAGTGGAACCACCACATCAATTCCCGCCAATAATAAATCCAGCGGTATGTAACCGTCCGGATCAACATCCGCATCCTCCACTCCGATGACTCTCGGCGGTTTGAAGTCCAGCGGCCCTGAGTTAGACATACACCAAGTCCCTACCCTGCTTTCATTTTAATGAGTACTCATAAGATTAAACGCCATGTCAGGCATGCCGCCTACTGTCAGATCTGACAGGTAAAACGACCGCCTGTCGGAATTGTTCTTTGTTTTCTGATCAAGACGCTTGACGACGTTCCGCTAAATCGGCTTCCCTGAAACCGGTTTCAGCAGTACCTGAATAACAACAAGGTTTTTCGATGAACGACTTCTCCGCCGCCCAACGCAGCCGCGTCACCATGCTCGACGTCGCCGAACGGGCAGGCGTGTCCAAGGCCAGCGTCTCGCGCTTCATTGGCGAAGACCGCGCCCTGCTCTCCGATGCCATTGCCCTGCGCATCGAACAGGCCATCAGCGAACTTGGCTACCGCCCCAACCAAATGGCGCGAGGCCTGAAACGAGGCCGTACGCGTCTGATCGGCATGTTGGTCGCCGATATCCGTAACCCTTATTCGATCGCAGTGATGCACGGCGTGGAAACCGCCTGCCGTGCGCACGGTTACAGCCTGGTGGTGTGCAACACCGACCGCGATGATGAGCAGGAGCGCCAGCATCTGGCGCTGTTGCGCTCGTACAACATCGAGGGGCTGATCGTGAACACGCTTGGCCATCACCGTGACGAGTTACACGCGTTGCGCCGCGAGATGCCGATGGTGCTGGTGGACCGCAAGGTCGATGGGCTCGACAGCGACATGGTCGGGCTGAACAACCCGCAAGCGATTGAAATGGCACTCACACACCTTGAGCAGCGCGGATATCGCGATCTGTTGCTGGTCACCGAACCGTTCGACGGCACCAGTTCGCGGATTGAGCGGGTCAGCAGTTTTCAGGCGCAGGTTGCGCAACGCTCGGGGTTAACCGGTGAAGTTATTGAAACCGGTGATAATCTTGAAAGCCAACTTCAGACGTTTATGAACCGAACCGATGCAGGGCCGAAAGCGCTGTTTTGCGCCAATGGCGTGGCGGCGCTGGAGGCGACTCGTGTGTTGTGCGCGCTCGGTGTGCGCCTGTTTGAGGATGTCGGACTGATCGCGCTGGATGATCTGGACTGGTATCCCTTGGTGGGCAGCGGGATTACTGCTCTTGCGCAACCGACCCAGGAAATTGGCGCGCGGGCGTTTGAGTGTCTGCTTAGGCGTTTGCGCGGCGATGATGAGATGGCGCGGGTGGTGGATTTTGCGCCGGTGCTGATTGAGCGGGGGTCGACCCTTGGGGTCCGTGGCGCTTGAAATGACGCCATCGCGAGCAGGCTCACTCCTACAATTTGAAATGCCTTCCAATGTAGGAGTGAGCCTGCTCGCGATGAGGCCCAAAAGAACAACACAAAACATCTGATATTTTTTTGAACAAAAATGAAACCGGTTTCAGAGGTCAATAACAATGAATAAACCCGCCGTTTCCATCAGTCTGTCCAGCTACGGCGCCGAGCTTGTGCGCCAGCGTGGGCAAGATTCTTTCATCGATATCCTGGCCGCGGCCGGCGCCAATCGCATCGAGTGGCGCGAAGAGCTGCTGACCCGTGAAGACCCGGCGCAATTGGCTGCGGCCACCCAGGCGCAGGGTTTGCAAAGCATCTATTCCTCGCCCACCGAGCTGTGGCTCGCCGGTCAGGCGCAGCCGAATCCCGAATTGATCACGGCGCTGCAACAAGCCCAGGCGTTCGGCTCGAAATGGCTGAAGGTGTCGCTCGGTTATTTCACTGACAACTCTGATTTGCACGCACTGGCCGAGCGGCTCAAACACAGCCCTGTGCAGTTGCTGGTGGAGAACGACCAGACCCTGCAGGGCGGGCGCATCGAGCCGTTTCAGCGTTTCTTCGACGCCGTCGAGCAGCACAATCTGCCGATCAAAATGACCTTTGATATTGGCAACTGGCACTGGCAGGATCAGTCCGCCGCCAGCGCCGCCCGCGCGCTCGGCCGTCACGTGGGTTATGTGCATTGCAAAGCCGTGGCCCGTCGCGCCGACGGCAAACTGGTCGCCGTACCGCCGGCCATCAGCGACCTGCATCTGTGGGAACAACTGCTAAGGCACATGGACCAAGGCGTTATGCGCGCCGCCGAATATCCACTGCAGGGCGATGACCTGGTGCAACTGACCCGCGAACACGTCGCCGCCCTCGCCCGCCTCGGTCAATCGTGCCTGGAGCCTGCCCATGTCTGAGATCGATATTCTCTCGTTCGGTGAAACCATGGCGATGCTGGTCGCCGAGCAGACCGGCGATCTGGCCGCGGTCGAGCATTTTCACAAGCGCATCGCCGGGGCCGACAGCAATGTCGCGATCGGGCTGTCGCGCCTGGGTTTCAACGTGGCGTGGCTGAGCCGGGTCGGCAACGATTCGCTCGGACGCTTTGTGGTCGAGACGTTGGTCAACGAAGGACTCGATTGCAGTCACGTCGAGGTCGATAAACAGCATCCGACCGGTTTCCAGTTCAAATCGCGCAACGACGATGGCAGCGACCCGCAGGTTGAGTATTTCCGTCGCGGTTCGGCAGCCAGTCATCTGTCGCCGCAATCGATTACGCCATCGCTGCTCAGTGCCCCCCATCTGCATGCCACGGGGATTCCGCCCGCGCTGTCGGCGTCGGCACGGGAAATGTCCTTTGAGTTGATGACCCGCATGCGTAATGCCGGGCGCAGCGTGTCATTCGACCCCAATCTGCGCCCGAGCCTGTGGGCCAGCGAGGGCGAGATGATCCGCGAGATCAACCGTCTCGCCGCGCTCGCCCATTGGGTGCTGCCGGGATTGAGTGAAGGCCGTTTGCTCACCGGTTTCGACGACCCGGCGGACATTGCCGCGTTTTATCTGGACCAGGGTGCCGAGGCGGTGGCGATCAAGCTCGGGCCGGAGGGCGCCTATTACCGCACGCATCTGGATCAGGGCTTTGTCGCGGGTGTGCCGGTGACCAACGTCGTCGATACGGTGGGCGCCGGTGACGGCTTCGCGGTGGGGATGATCAGCGCCCTGCTGGAACACCAGAGCTTTGCCGAGGCGGTGCAGCGAGCGAACTGGATTGGCAGTCGCGCGGTGCAGAGTCGTGGGGATATGGAGGGGTTGCCGACCCGTCTGGAGTTATCCGTTGATTTTGAGGCCGCCTTCGCGAGCAGGCTCGCTCCTACATTTGAAATGCACTCCCCTGCGGGAGTGAGCCTGCTCGCGAAGAGGCCCGCATAGCCACCGTAAATCATTGAACCTGCTGCGACAAAAACAACAAGCTCAGGAGTCACACCATGAAAACCGCAACCCTTGCCACCCGCCGCTGGTGGTACATCATGCCCATTGTGTTCATCACCTACAGCCTGGCGTATCTGGATCGTGCCAATTACGGTTTTGCCGCCGCGTCGGGCATGGCTGAAGACTTGATGATCACTCCGGGCCTGTCCTCGCTGCTCGGGGCGCTGTTCTTTCTCGGTTACTTTTTCTTCCAGGTACCAGGGGCGATCTACGCGCAAAAGCACAGCGTGAAGAAGCTGATTTTCGTCAGCCTGATTCTCTGGGGCGGTCTCGCCACGTTGACCGGCGTGGTGTCCAACGCCTATTGGCTGATCGTCATCCGCTTCATGCTCGGCGTGGTCGAAGCGGCGGTGATGCCGGCCATGCTGGTCTACCTGTGTCATTGGTTTACCCGCGCCGAACGCTCGCGGGCCAACACTTTTCTGATCCTCGGCAACCCGGTGACCATGCTGTGGATGTCCGTGGTTTCGGGGTATCTGGTGCAGCATTTCAGCTGGCGCTGGATGTTCATCATCGAAGGCTTGCCGGCGGTGTTCTGGGCGTTTATCTGGTGGCGTCTGGCCGATGATCGTCCAGCCCAGGCCAAGTGGCTCAATGAGCGGGAAAAACAAGACCTGGAAAGCGCCCTTGCCGCTGAGCAGGTCGGGATCAAAGCGGTGAAGAATTACGCCGAGGCGTTCCGTTCGCCGAAGGTGATCATTCTGGCCCTGCAGTTTTTCTGCTGGAGCATCGGCGTTTACGGTTTCGTCCTGTGGCTGCCGTCGATCCTTAAAGCCGGCGCGCAAATGGACATGATCGAGGCCGGCTGGCTGTCGGCGCTGCCGTATCTGGCGGCGGTGATCGGCATGCTCGCGGTGTCGTGGGGTTCGGACAAATTGCAGAAGCGTAAACGCTTCGTCTGGCCGCCGCTGTTGATTGCCTCGATCGCGTTTTACGGTTCTTACGCGCTCGGTGCCGAGCATTTCTGGTGGTCATACACGCTACTGGTGATCGCCGGCGCCTGCATGTACGCGCCGTACGGGCCGTTCTTTGCCATCGTCCCGGAAATCCTGCCGGCCAACGTCGCCGGCGGCGCGATGGCGCTGATCAACAGCATGGGCGCGCTCGGCTCTTTCGGCGGTTCGTATCTGGTCGGCTACCTGAACAGCTCCACCGGTTCGCCTGGCGCGTCGTATCTGTTGATGAGCGGCGCGTTACTGCTGTCGGTGGTGCTGACCATTTTCCTAAAGCCCGGCGCCAGTGATCGCGTCGTCGCCAACGCCGTCGCCACGCCGCGCGTGCCGGTGCACTCCTGAAGGGATTTGCCATGAAAAAACACATCGTGCTGTACAAGAAACTCTCACCAGCGCTGATGGCGCGGCTGCAAGAGCAGTTTGACGTGACGCTGATCGAAAGCCTCGACGCCGACGGCCTCATGCAACTGCGCGATGCCCTGCCCCGCGCCCACGGTTTGCTCGGCGCCAGCCTGAAACTCGATGCGGCGCTGCTGGATCTGGCGCCGCAACTGGAGGCGATTGCCAGCGTCTCGGTAGGTGTCGACAACTACGACATCGATTACCTGAGCCGACGCAACGTCCTGCTCACCAATACTCCTGATGTGCTCACCGAAACCACCGCCGACACCGGTTTCGCGCTGATCCTCGCCGCTGCCCGGCGTGTGGTCGAACTGGCCAATATGGTGCGTGGCGGGCAATGGAGTCGCAACATCGGCCCGGCGCACTTTGGCACCGACGTACACGGCAAGACGCTGGGCATCATCGGCATGGGCCGTATCGGCGAGGCCCTGGCTCAGCGCGGGCATTTCGGCTTCGGCATGCCGGTGATCTACCACAGCCAGTCGCGCAAACCGGCGGTCGAGGAGCGTTTCGACGCGCAATATCGCAGCCTTGAGGATTTGCTCAAGCAGGCCGATTTCATTTGCCTGACCTTGCCATTGACGGCGCAGACTGAACGACTGATCGGCGCCGAGCAGTTTGCACTGATGCGCCCAGAGAGCATTTTCATCAACATCTCCCGGGGCAAGGTAGTCGATGAGACGGCGATGATCGAGGCGTTGCGCAATAAGCGCATTCGCGCGGCGGGGCTGGATGTGTTTGAGCGCGAGCCGTTGAACCATGACTCGCCGTTGTTGCAGTTGAGTAATGTAGTGGCGACGCCGCACATGGGTTCGGCAACGCATGAGACGCGTGAGGCGATGGCGCGGTGTGCGGTGGAGAATCTGTTGGCGGCGTTGGGTGGGCAGCGGCCGGCGAATCTGGTGAATCCCACCGCTTGGCAGGGCTGAGACTTTCGGCGTCTGCTAAACCGCCTTCGCGAGCAGGCTCGCTCCCACAGGGGAATGCATTTCAACTGTGGGAGCAAGCCCGCTCCCACATTGGAATGCGGTCACCTGTGGGAACAAGCCTGCTCCCACATTGGAATGCGGTCACCTGTGGGAGCGAGCCTGCTCGCGAAGAGGCCAATGCAGGCAACACAAAACCATCAGGCACTACGCGCTTGCAACAGCTGCACCGCGCACAACGCAATCCTCGCGCAGGCATCGGCCAGTTGCACCCGATCCACCACCAGCCCGATCCGAATGTGCCCCGCCGCGCTCGGCCCGAATGCCTCGCCGGCGAGCACCGACACGCCATAGCCCTCCAGCAACTGCTCGGCAAACGCCTGCGCGCCGAGGCCGGTCTGACGCACATCGACCATGACGAACATGCCGCCATCCGGACGAATCGGCCGCAGCCCCGGGCAATCGCGCAAACGCTCGCAGACGAGATCCCGGCGCAAGCGGTACTCCTCACGCATCTGCGCCACCTCGGGCAAGTCACTCTCCAAGGCAACCTGCGCAGCCTTTTGCACAAAATCGGGCAGACCGAACAGCATGCTCAGCGAAAGGTTCACCAAATGCTCAGCCAACGGTTTCGGCCCGATCATCCAGCCGATGCGCCAACCGGTCATCGCATGGGATTTCGACAGGCTGTTGATCGTCGCCGTGCGTTCGGCCATGCCCGGCAGGCTCGCCGGGCTGATGTGTTGGCCTTCATATAAAAGCTCGCTGTAGACCTCGTCGCTGATCAGCCATAAATCGTGACGAATGCACAGTGCCGCCAGCGCCTGCCAGATCGGCAGTGACAGACTTGCGCCACTGGGGTTGTTCGGACTGTTGAGCAGTATGGCGCGGGTCTTTGATGTGATTCGCGCAGCAACATCTACAGGGTCGACGCGAAAAGCGTTTTCCGGCCGCACCGGCACCGCAATCACCGTGGCCCCGCAAGCGCCAAACACGCCCTCGTAAGTGACGTACATCGGTTCGGCAACGATCACTTCGTCGCCCGGATCGAGCAGACACTGCGCCACCGAATACACCGCGCATTGCGCCCCGGGCAGGACAATCACCTGGTCAGGATCAACGCGCTGACCGCTGCGCTGGCAATGGCGCTCGGCAATCAGCCTGCGCAGCTCGAGCCGGCCACGAATGTCGGCATAATGCGTATCGCCGGCCAACAAGCTGTCGATGGCGCCATGCACAATCGGCAACGGCGTGTCGAAATCCGGATCGCCCACGCTGAGCAACAAAACGTCGACACCTTCGGCGCGCAGTTCCAGCGCTCGGTCGTGAATCTGCCAGGCCGCGGCACCCTCCCCGGCGATTCGTTGGGTCAAGGCTGAATAGCGCATGTACTTCTCCTGATTGCGCGGTTTCCAGCCTTCACCGTATCTCAAATCACGAAACGCGCCACCATGGCGTTCAAATCCACCGCCAGTCGCGACAGCTCGTGGGTCGCGGCGCTGGTCTGGTTGGCGCCGGCGGCGGATTGCGTGGCGAGGTCGCGGATGTTGACCAGGTTGCGATCGACTTCGCGGGAGACTTGCGCCTGCTCTTCCGAAGCACTGGCGATGACCAGATTGCGCTCGTTGATCAAGTGAATCGATTGGGTGATCTGCTCCAGCGCCACACCGGCAGCGCGGGCCATTTCCAGAGTGGACTGGGTGCGCTGGTTGCTTTGCTGCATCGACGAAACCGCTTCGCCGGTGCCGTTCTGAATGCCAGCGACCATTTTCTCGATTTCCTGGGTCGATTGCGCGGTGCGATGGGCCAGGGCCCGCACTTCGTCGGCGACCACGGCGAAACCACGCCCGGCATCACCCGCGCGGGCAGCTTCGATGGCGGCGTTGAGCGCCAGCAGGTTGGTCTGTTCGGCGATGGCGCGAATCACGTCCAGTACCTTGCCGATGTCACGACCTTGCGCGGCGAGGCCTTCGATCATTTGCGCGGTGTTTTGCACGTCGTGGGTCATGGTCTGGATCGCGTCGACGGTTTTTACCACTTGGTCGCGGCCTTCGCGGGCGGCTTGAGTCGACTGGTTCGACGCTTCGGAAGTGGACACGGCATTGCGTGCGACTTCCTCGACGGCAGCGGTCATCTCGTTGACGGCGGTGGCGGCTTGTTCGATTTCATTGTTCTGTTGCTGCAGGCCGCGCGAGGCTTCTTCGGTGACAGCGCTGAGCTCTTCGGCGGCGGCGCCCAGTTGTGTAGCGGAACCGGCAATCTGTTCGATGGTTTTACGCAAATTGGTTTGCATCGCGGCCAAGGCTTCCAGCAGACGCGCCGGTTCGTCCTTGCCGTCGATCTCGATGGCTTTGCTCAGGTCGCCACCGGCAATGGTTTGCGCGGCCTGCACGGCGCGGTTAAGCGGTGTAACGATGCTGCGGGTCAGTAACCAGGCGAGCAACACCGTGGCCAGCGCCGCTATCACGGCAACGATGATGATCCCGGTGATGGCGCTGTCATAGTTTTCACCGGCGTGTGTCGCCGCCGCTCTGGCCCCGGCCGTGTTCATGCCGATCAGCTTGTTGAGCTGCTCGCCCATCTGGTCGGTGCCTTCCTTGATGCGCGTGTTGATCAACGCACGCAGCGCTTCGAGATCGCCCTGGCGCGACAGCTCAAGCATCTGGTTCTGCGCTTGCAGGTAGTTGTCGAGAGTGGTCGAAAATGTCTGGAAGACCGCGCGTTCTTCAGGGCCTGCCGGCAACGCAGCGTAGCTGGCCTGCGCTTTGCGCACCTTGTCGACCAGCACAGCGATGCGGGTCTGCGCCTCTTGCAGGCTGGCCGGTTCGCGATTGACCAGCACTCGGAACGAGAGAATGCGCATGCGCAGGACGTTTTCCGTGACCACGCTGAGGTGGGTCACGCTTGGCAACTGGTTGGTGTCCATGTCGATCGACGCCTGACGAATGACCGTCATGCGACTGACGGCGAACACGCCGAGGACAATCACCAGCAAGGCGATAAAGGCAAAACCGAGGAACGCACGGGGCGCGATATTCAGATTACGCAGGGACATGGTCGGACTCTCGAAAGAAAGAAACTACGAGCGTCCATGCCATGATCACTGGCCCCTGGGCGGGCGGCAGTCCGGCGTCACTGTTATGCGAATTTTGTGTGCGCCTGATCGTTGTATCGGCCAGGCTTGAGGAAGGTTTCGGGTTCGTCGCAAATATTTTCGTAGAAGGCTCGCGGATCAGCGCTTAGCGGCGAGTTGCCAGACCCGGGCGATGTCGGTGGCGCGTTCACGCAGCAGACGCGGGGCTTCGGCGCAGGCTTGTTGCAGCGTCATTGGTCCGCTGGTCACGGCGAACGCCGCGTCGATGCCGTGTTGGTAGAGCTCCTGATAGCCCTCACCCAAGGTGCCGGCGATGACAATCACCGGCACGGCGTATTGTTTGGCGACACGCGCGACACCGAACGGCGTCTTGCCGCGCAAGGTCTGCGCATCGAAGCGGCCTTCGCCGGTAATCACCAGATCCGCGCCTTTGACCGCCTCAGCGAGTCCAACCAGTTCCGCCACCACCTCGACACCGGCCTGAAACTGCGCGCCGAGAAACGCCTTGGCGGCAAAACCCAAACCACCCGCCGCGCCGCTGCCCGGCTCATCGCGCACATCTTTGCCCAGCGCCTGAGCGCACAGTTCGGCAAAATGTCCCAGTGCCTGATCGAGTTGCTGAACCTGCGCGAGCGAAGCGCCTTTTTGCGGACCGAAAATCGCCGAGGCGCCGTGTGGGCCGCACAGTGGATTATTCACGTCGGCGGCGATGTCGAAGCGCACGCTGGACAAGCGCGGGTCAAGCTCACTCAAGTCCAGCCGCGCCAGTTGCGCCAGGGCCAGGCCACCGGGCACCAACGACTGATTCTGCGCATCCAGCAGCTTCGCGCCCAACGCTTGCATCGCCCCGGCACCACCATCGTTGGTGGCGCTGCCGCCAATGGCGAGGATCACCCGCTGCGCGCCAGCGTCCAGCGCCGCGCGGATCAACTCACCGGTGCCAAATGTACTGCTGATACACGCATCACGCTGGCCCGGCGGCACCAACTGCAACCCGCTGGCTTCGGCCATTTCGATGATTGCGGTGTGATTGTCCGGCAACCAGCCCCAGCCGGCGTTGACCGGCGCCCCCAACGGGCCACGCACGCGGGTGCGGCGCAATTGGCCTTCGCACGCAGCCAGAATCGACTCGACCGTGCCTTCGCCGCCGTCGGCCATCGGGCATTTGACCAGCGTGGCGTGTGGCCAGACCTGCGCCAAACCCAGGGCAATGGCCTCGGCAACGCCTTGGGCACTCAGGCTGTCCTTGAACGAATCGGGGGCGATGACGATCTTCATGCGAATTCTCCGGTTGCATTGGCCTTCATGCTGCCAGTCGGCATGGGCGTTGACGCCTGTCGAATGCACAACCGCGGGAGATGATTGTTGTTCATTTTCACAAAAGCCTTGCGGTGGATGTTCCGGCCCTATCGCGAGCAGGCTCACTCCTACAGGGGGTACGCATTCCACATGTAGGAGTGAGCCTGCTCGCGATGGCGTCTTTGAAGACGCCCAATTAATCCGGATCTGTCTGCGGCAACAACTGCACCCCCAGATACAGCGCCAACATCCCGTCCAGCTTCAAAGGATCGACACCACTCAGCTCAGCAATCCGTTCCATGCGATAGCGCAGGCTGTTGCGATGGATGCCCAGCGCCTCGGCACAGGCCTGACTCTGCCCGTCGTGCTCGCACCAGCTACGCAAGGTCGCCAGCAGTTGCCCGTTGCTGTCCTTGGCGATCACCTTGCGCAGTGGTTTGAGCAATTCGTCCAGTGCATCATCGTTACGATGGCGCCACAACATGACCGGCAACCGATAACGGTTCAGCGTCAACAAACGCGAGTGCGGCAGCACATCACGACCATAAGCCAGCAAGTCGCCGACCCGTCGATAACAGCGGCGCAACCCGGCCAGGCCATCAGCCTGCCCGCCGACGGCAATGCGCAGAATCTTCCAGCCGAGGCCGTCGAGTTTTTCCAGCAGACGGTCATGCTCGACGTGCTGACTCGCCGGCCGACACCACAGCAGCGATGACTTGGCCGAACTCACGCACCAGCTGTCCGGGTAACGCGACATCAGCCAGGCACTCAGCGCCTCGACGGTTTGCCCCGGCCCGTGTTCCAGGCCCAGCTCAAACAGATACGGCACCCGCGTCAATTGTGGCTTGAGCCCGAGCTGTTGTGCCTCATCGACCAGACGCGGCGAATCGCCCGCCTCACTCAACAGCAACGCCAAAAGATCATCGCAACGCTGCCGCCGCCATTGCTGCTCGGCCTGCTGATTGCGCTGGCCAACGAGCATTTCGGCGGTCATGCGTACGAGTTCGGCATACGTGCGCAATTGCTCCGGTTCGCCGGTGATGCCAAGCACCCCGATCAAGCGCTGGTCGAGCAACAACGGCAGGTTGATGCCCGGCTGCACACCTTTAAGGTGCACCGCCGTCTGCGCGTCGATCTCCACCACCCGCCCGTTCGCCAGCACCAGTTGCGCGCCTTCGTGGCGGGTGTTGATGCGCTCCGGTTCGCCGCTGCCGAGGATCAAGCCTTGGCTGTCCATGACGTTGACGTTGTACGGCAAAATGGCCATCGCCCGGTCGACGATGTCCTGAGCGAGGTCGTGATCGAGTTCGAACATGGTGGGCAGATCCTTGAAAAATACGGCACGCGGTTGTTCACCGGCACAGGGCTTGGCGGCAATCGCTGTGCGCTGGCACAAAGACAATCCGGCCAGAGGTGGCCGAGACTCTCAGGGCGATCAACGTTACCCTTTGCATCGCAAAAAATCATAATAAAGAGAGAGCCGCCATGTCGCAGAGCGCCGCTGCTACCCAGACCATCGACGACGGTAAAAACGCCGTCTACAAACGCATCACCCTGCGTTTGATCCCCTTCATCTTCATCTGCTACCTGTTCAACTACCTCGACCGGGTCAACGTCGGATTTGCCAAACTGCAGATGCTCGACGCGCTGAAATTCAGCGAAACCGTGTACGGCCTCGGGGCTGGTATTTTCTTCATTGGCTACGTGCTGTGCGGCGTGCCGAGTAACCTGGCCCTGACGAAGTTTGGTCCACGGCGCTGGATTGCGCTGATGATGATCACCTGGGGCACGCTGTCGACCTGCCTGTTGTTCGTCACCACGCCCACCGAGTTCTACACCCTGCGCCTGTTTACCGGTGCGGCCGAAGCCGGGTTCTTCCCCGGTGTCGTGCTGTACCTGTCGCAGTGGTTCCCGACCTTCCGCCGTGGGCGGATCATGGCGCTGTTCATGTCGGCGATCCCGGTCTCGGGCTTGCTCGGCAGCCCGTTCTCCGGCTGGATTCTCAATCACTTCGCCGCCGGGCAAGGCGGTCTGGCCGGCTGGCAGTGGATGTTTCTCCTGCAAGGCATTCCGACGGTAATCCTCGGCGCCCTCGCCTATTTCCTGCTCAGCGACAGCTTCGCCAATGCCAAATGGCTGACCGCGCACGAACGCTCGGTACTCGAAGCCGACCATGCCGAAGACCTCGCCAACAAACCGAAAACCGCGACCGACTCGCTGCTCGCGGTGTTCAAGAACCCGGCGATCTGGGCGTTTGGCCTGATCTATTTCTGCATTCAGAGCGGCGTGTACGCGATCAACTTCTGGCTGCCGTCGATCATCAAGAACCTGGGTTTCAGCGATAACCTGGTGATCGGCTGGTTGAGTGCGATTCCGTATCTGCTGGCTGCGGTGTTCATGCTGGTGGTCGGGCGTTCGGCAGACTTGCGCAAAGAGCGCCGCTGGCATTTGGTGGTGCCAATGTTGATGGGCGCGATCGGTTTGGTCATCGCGGTGAATTTCGCCGCTAACCCGGCGATTGCGATTCTAGGTTTGACCATTGCCACCATGGGCGCGCTGACGGGTCTGCCGATGTTCTGGCCAGTGCCGACCGCCATGTTGAGCGCCGGCGCTGCGGCCGGTGGCCTGGCGTTGATCAACTCGATGGGGCAGATGGCCGGTTTCCTCAGCCCGTACCTGGTGGGTTGGGTCAAGGACAGTACAGGGTCGACCGATGCGGCGTTGTATCTGCTGGCGGCG
Organism: Pseudomonas sp. SWRI99; assembly: GCF_014270125.1. NCBI lineage: Bacteria > Pseudomonadati > Pseudomonadota > Gammaproteobacteria > Pseudomonadales > Pseudomonadaceae > Pseudomonas > Pseudomonas sp. SWRI99. The sequence goes on from NZ_JABWQR010000004.1 coordinate 150,756, forward strand.
GTGATTGTCGGCGGGAGTTTGCTGGCGTTGCGGATGACGCGAACGTTGCGAGGTTGAGCTATTGAAGCACAGGAGAACGGCCCTTTTCAGGGCCGTTTGTTATTGAATACCGGTCTAGTCTTTGTGGTCCTTCGTAGAGGTTTTACCCCGTCTCGTCAAAGCCGAGCGTCCGTTGACGCGTTCCACGCAAAGCGTGGAGCGATAAAAACTGTTTTCCCGTGATATTTTGACCTTCCGGCACAGCTTATAGGGCGGTAAGACACCACGCGTTGAGATATTGCGCCCCCTCTATCCCATAGAGAGTAAGGTCTGGCCTCATATATGTATAATAGCGGCCACTGGCATGACACGTATTTATCGTCTCCGGGAAAACAGCAAAGTAAACCCGACGCACATCTCGTATAAACGCATAGTTATAAACAGGCTGGCCTCCCAAGGCATTCATCCAGGCGATAGCGTCATACGCATACAACTTCTCTGTGCTGATATGTAGCCTATAAACATTTGTGACAGCCACCAAATAATTGAGAGTCGTACCCTCCTGATCCGTGACATAAATAGTCGCCACTCCCTGTTTCAGCCCCGTCACTTTGCCCGCTGAAGAAACCGAAGCAGTCAATGGATCCGATGACGCATAGTCATACGGCGGCAGCCCACCCGTCGGCACACGGATAGCAGTATTGCTAACCGAATCCTCTCCGGTTGTCGGCCACTGTGGCACCTTGACCGAGAAGCCGTCCAATTTCATTTGCGTGCGGACGATACTGAAAACCAAGCGTTCGATTCGCCAAGGATCAGATTCAATTTGATCACCGGTTTTTTCCTTGATGGTAAAGCTGTGCTGCCCAACCGAAATCGGTATCAACTTGCTCTGCCACTTATAGTTTGAACCGGCACGCACTTCTTCAACAAACACTGTGCCATTAAAAATCTGCAGTACCACTCCCGCCAACGCCGAACCTGACAAGCCAACCTTGTTATCAGAAACCGTACCGCCATTCTTAAGTTCAACCCCAAACGAGTTCTTCAATGAAGTGATTACCGGTTTCACGATCACCCGTGCCCGCGCTACTTTCGACGTTGCAAAAACACTTCCACCACGCACTTGCTCGTACGTCACGGCAACCGCGCTGTCAGCAATCACCTTGGCATTGGGAATCATCAACTTGTGCACGAACGGAAGTCTGCCGACAGGCTCTTCGACAATATGTTCCACCACGGCTCCGGTCCCAGGCGTCGCGCGGTATGTCACCCGGACGGTATCGTTGATTGCCCACCGCGACTCCAGTACATGCACCTGGACGGTCAGGTCTTTGCTGCCCAGTTTGTTCAGGTCGATGGTGTCGGGAGCGTCATAGGGGTCATCCGGATCTTCGGCGATATCGGGTGCCGCCATCCGCGTGCCCTTTAGATCAACAACCACCCGAATGGGTGCTGACCACGGCGAATTCAAATCCGCGCCGTTGCCGATCTGGTCAGTCACCGTGAAGGAAAAGGAAAACTGCGGATGATCGCCCGCCGCATCGAAGACGGCTTTATCAAGTAGCAGACCGAGCCGGGTTGGCACGCTGGTCGGCGCAGCGGGAGCCTCATCGGGATGAACCTCTCGCAAAACATCATGACCGTTACAGTTGAGCAAAATTCTGTCATAGGCCCGGCAATACGGGTAGGAGACGTAGACTTGCACCTTTTGCGCTGCCCGATCGGCATCGATGCCATCGTCAATCACATCTTGAGGCAACACGAGCTCAAGTTCGGAATGTCCTTCATCGCCCCCGATCTTGTCCTCCATGCCGGGCCGAATGGCGTTGTACACGATCGTTAATGGTTGCGAAGTCCCTTCGTTATTGCTGCCTCGAATGACTGTGTACGTCAGTTCATTGAGGTAGCCAGGATCCGACCTCAGTGCGTTTTTAGGGATATAGAGCACCACCGAATCATCTGTGGATTGGGTCTGGGTGCTGGCGATGTTGTCTATGCCGTTCAAATTGAGCTGGATAGTGTCCAGCGGAGCTTGGCCCAAATAGGCATCCACGATGACGGTAGCGCCGTTTGGCGTCAGGTCATAAAACGCTATTGCAATACCACAATCCGCGCCGGCCACCGACTTGTTGCTATCAGGAAGGTGTGGTGGATAGAGCGCAAGCACGGATTCGTCTGACAGCTCGTGGTCGAAAGGTTGCGAGGTCATTAAACACTCCTGAGACGACGAGTGGTGTTGGGCCGGTTTGGCTCTCGCCGTCGGTCATGATCAGGCCCGAGCAGGCGTGTTTCTGCCTACTGTCAGATCTGACAGTCACGACGAACGGTTAATGGCTGAGCGCGCACTGACCGGGAGCGCGCGTGGCTGGCGGCGTACACCGCGCCGAACATGAGGTTTTCCCCTAAGTGTCAAACAGCCGATACAATCGGCTGTTTTTCATTGAATCGAGCGCGGTCAGGGAATGAATGGATTGATCGCTCGACACCGGCCAGGGATAAAAAATGTTCAATCGCCCCGCTGACGTATCCGCAAAGGTTTCGCGCGGGCTGCTGTTGAAAAATCCTGCTGACGAAACGGATCAGCATCCGCCCGCGGCAGCCGTGGCGAGCGCCGCTGTCGGCCATCGCAAATCCTCTATTGAGTACCGTGCGGATATCGACGGATTGCGCGCGATTGCCGTTCTGCTCGTACTGATCTTTCACGGCGGACTTGCCGTTTTTCCTTCCGGATTTATCGGGGTCGACATTTTCTTCGTGATTTCGGGCTACCTGACCACGTCGATCATCATGAAGTCGCTGGAGAATGGCACGTTCAGCTTCACCGGGTTCTACACCCGTCGCATATGGCGCTTGCAGCCGGCGGTCATTGCGTTGTTGCTGGTGAGCCTGCTGGTCGCCACGCTGTTGTACTTGCCCGATGACTTCATTGATTTTCTGAAAAGCGAGAAGTACACCTCGCTACTCATTTCCAATCAGTACTTTTCCAAGGTGACAACGGGCTACGCGACCGCTGACGCCGCCAGTCTGCCGTTATTGCACACCTGGTCGCTGGCCATCGAATGGCAGTGGTATCTGGTGCTGCCGCTGGGTATCTGGCTGCTTGATCGCTATGTGGCCAAACATGCGTTCAAGGCTGTGGTTCTCGGCCTGACCCTGACGGCCGTGGCACTGGCGCTGTACCTGTCTCGGGCGCATCCCGACCTTAACTACTATTACTTCACGGCACGCATCTTCGAATTGATGATCGGCTCCTGCGCGGTCATTTTCAGTTCAGACCGATTCAGATTGAACCGTTTGAGCGCATCGCTGATTTGCGCACTGGCGCTCGCGGTGATTGGCTACTGTGCCGTCCAAGACGACATTCTTGCCGGATTCCCCAGCTACCACGCTATCGCGGTCTGCGTCGCGACGGCTGTGTTGTTGTTTCAAGGCATTGGCGATGCCAGCCTCACGTCGCGAATCCTGGCGTTCAAGCCGCTGGTCTTTATCGGCACCCTCTCCTACTCGCTGTATCTGTGGCATTGGCCGATCCTCGCGGTGATGGCTTATCTGGGTATCGCCCTGACGCCGACAGTGACAGTCATCTACTTCGTGTTGACGTTCGTGATGGGCTACCTGTCTTTTGTGCTTATCGAAAACCGCTATCGCAAGGCGCGGGCCGGTTTCGGCAAGACCATGCTGTTGCTGATGATTGTGCCCGCGTTGGGTCTGTCGCTGTTGCACTCGGCTGGCAGAAACCACGAAGGATGGCCGAACCGTTTTGGTGAAGACTCCGTCGCTATGTTCAGTACCTTGAAAGCGTTTGTACCGGCTAATCGTGAAGACTGTCTGGGTGCCAGCGACGGTAGCAATCCCGGCTGCATCATGGGCGCAGCGCAGGCAAAACCGCAGGTATTGCTGATGGGTGATTCCTATTCAAATCACTATTGGGGATTTGTCGAAACACTGGCCAAGGATGCCGGCCTTTCGGTACTGGCGCAGGGACATCCGGCCTGTCTGGCGCTGCCCGGGATTTATCTCTACAACTGGTACAAGGCCAGGAACGCTCTCTATGAAAAATGCCACGCCGCCGCGCAGCGCTATTACGAGCTTATCGCGAACGGCCAATTTCAATACGTGATCATTGGCCAGTTCTGGGAGGCGTACCTCACCGACTCCATCGTTACCAGACTGGATGACCCGCGCAGCCTCGAACTGTCGCAGCAACGCCTCGGCACAGCGATTCGCGAAGCATTGGCTATCATCGTCAAGAGCGGCGCCACGCCAATCCTGTTGATGAACACCTTACCGATGCCGACGGGGATTAATGAATGCCTGCTCAAACAGGTGAAGCTGCGCGGACTGATGGGCAGCGCCGGGCACAGCCGCTTTTGTGCTTCGGTGCCATGGTCAGGTCTTGAGGATCCTTTCATGGCAAAACTGTTCAGCGAATTGCAGGCCGAGTATCCGAGCCTTGTCGTTATCGACCCGAAAGATGTGCAGTGCCAGGACGGCACGTGCAGGACCACCCTAGATGGCGTGCCGGTGTATCGTGACATTGGCCACGTTTCCGATTACGCGTCGTATAAATTTGGCGAGTTGTACCTTGGGCGTTTTGGCAATCCTCTTAAAGCCAAGCCCTAGCGCGCCATGTTGAAAATAATGAGCATCCGGCCAATATTCAGCACAGAAACCACGTATCCTGCGCGCCCCGTTTGATCTCCTACCCGCGAGGACAGTTTGTCTAAAGGTATCGCTCTATCGGTTTCAGCCTCGGTGCTGTTCGCCGTCATGTATTACTACACTTCGCTGCTCACCCCGTTGAGCGGCGTGGAAATCTTTGGCTGGCGGATGCTGTTGACCGTGCCCTGCATGACCGTGTTCATGCTGGTCTCCGGCGAATGGCGGCGGGTGCTGGAACTGGTCCGGCTGATGGTGGCGAAACCAAAGCGGCTCGCGGGCCTGATCATGTCGTCTGCGCTGCTGGGCGTGCAGTTGTGGCTGTTCATGTGGGCGCCACTCAATGACTACAGCCTCGACGTGTCGCTCGGCTATTTCCTGCTGCCACTGGCGATGGTGCTGACCGGGCGGATCGCCTACGGCGAAAGCTTGTCGTATCTGCAAAAAGTCGCGGTGTTTCTTGCTTGCCTTGGCGTGTTGAACGAGTTGTATCAGGTCGGCGGTTTCTCTTGGGCGACGCTGCTGGTCGTGGTCGGCTATCCCCTGTATTTCGTACTGCGTAAACACCTGAACACCGACAACCTGGGCGGCTTGTGGGTGGACATGACGTTGATGCTGCCGGTCGCCTGGTGGTTTGTGCGGGGTGGCGAGCAAGGCCTGGCGGTGTTTGCTGAGTACCCGGGACTGATGTGGCTGATCCCGTTGCTCGGCCTGATCAGCGCGTCGGCACTGGTGGTGTACATCATTGCCAGCCGCTTATTGCCTTTCAGTCTGTTTGGTCTGTTGAGTTACGTCGAGCCGGTGCTATTGCTGGCGGTAGCGCTGCTGCTGGGCGAGAGCATCAAGCCGGGCGAATGGCTGACGTACATACCGATCTGGCTGGCGGTGCTGGTGCTGGTTTTCGAGGGTTTTAAACACCTGATGCGCCAGCGCCGCCCTTAAAAGCAAAAGATCGCAGCCTTTGGCAGCTCCTACAGGAAAAATGCATTCCAAATGTAGGAGCTGCCGAAGCCTGCGATCTTTTGATTCTGAAAAAATCCCGGCTCTGCATCGCTGCAGGCCGGGATTTTTCATTTCAGTTGCCGATTACTCGGTGGCAAGCACACCACGACGCACCTGATCGCGCTCGATGGATTCGAACAGGGCCTTGAAGTTGCCCTCGCCGAAACCGTCATCGCCCTTGCGCTGGATAAACTCGAAGAACACCGGCCCCATCAGGGTTTCCGAGAAGATCTGCAGCAGCAGGCGCTTGTCGCCCTGCTCCGACGCACCGTCCAGCAGGATGCCGCGCGATTGCAGTTGATCGACCGGCTCGCCGTGGTTCTGCAGACGCCCTTCGAGCATTTCGTAGTAGGTGTCTGGCGGTGCGGTCATGAAGCGCATGCCGATTTTCTTCAGTTGATCCCAAGTCTTGATCAGGTCGTCGGTCAGGAACGCAACGTGCTGGATGCCCTCGCCGTTGAACTGCATCAGGAACTCTTCGATCTGGCCGGCGCCCTTGGACGACTCTTCGTTCAACGGGATGCGGATCATGCCGTCCGGTGCCGTCATGGCTTTCGAGGTCAGGCCGGTGTATTCGCCTTTGATGTCGAAGTAGCGGATCTCGCGGAAGTTGAACAGCTTCTCGTAGAAGTTCGCCCAATAGGCCATGCGGCCGCGATACACGTTGTGGGTCAGGTGATCGATGATCTTCAGGCCGGCGCCGACCGGGTTGCGGTCAACGCCTTCGATGAACACGAAGTCGATGTCATAGATCGAACTGCCTTCGCCAAAACGGTCGATCAGGTACAACGGCGCGCCGCCAATGCCTTTGATCGCCGGCAGGTTCAGTTCCATCGGACCGGTTTCGATGTGAATCGGCTGCGCGCCGAGTTCCAGTGCGCGGCTGTAGGCCTTTTGCGAATCCTTGACGCGGAACGCCATGCCGCACACTGACGGGCCGTGTTCGGCGGCAAAGTACGAGGCGACGCTGTTGGGTTCGTTGTTGAGGATCAGGTTGATCGCGCCCTGGCGGTACAGGTGCACGTTCTTGGAGCGGTGGGTCGCGACCTTGGTGAAGCCCATGATCTCGAAGATCGGCTCCAGCGTGCCGGGCGTCGGCGATGCGAACTCGATGAACTCAAAGCCCATCAGGCCCATTGGGTTTTCGTATAAATCTGCCATGGTGGCGCCTCATCATTTCTTATCAATTAACCAGGGTTATTTGTCAGTCATGTGAGGTCTGGGGTGGCGCGCAGGAGATGCCACGCACACTGCGGGCGAGGAAGTCACCGTAGATCAGTTGAAACCCGAATATCTTCATTGTCGACCCAAGGCTCTTGCGGGCGAGGCTTCTGCTGCCAGAAGAGGATTATTATTGTATGCGTAAACCGATTCTACACAGCGTAACCTGGCTTGTCTGCTGCCTCTATAAAATCCGCTTTTTTGCCATCGGTGCAAGGGTTTTGTTACACAGATAAATGCCCAGCAGAATCAATGTTGCGCCCAGATACATGGCGGGGGTCAGTTGCTCGCCGAGCAGTAACGCACCCAGCATTACCGCCGTCAGCGGGTTCAGGGCGATGAAGACGCCGCTGCGCGTCGCGCCGATTTTACGGATGCCATCGTAATAACCGATGTAGGCCAGCGCCGAGCCGAAGACGCCGAGATAGCTCAGGCTCAACCATTGCGCAGTGCCAAGCTCGATCAGTGCAGTCCAGTTCAGTTCGCCACGAACGACCGCCAGAACCCACAACATGGCAGTGCCAATAAGGATTGAGTAAGTGACCGTCTGCAGCGGCCCCAGGCTCTGATTGAGGCTGCGGGAACACAGCGAATAAACGCCCCAACCCACCACGCAACCCAATATCAACAGGTCGCCGACCCACGCATCCGCGGTTGCCGCCAGCAACTGCGGGTTGCGACTGACGATGACCAGACTGGCACCGGCGATGCAGAGGACGATGCCGGTGACTTTCACTCGCCCGAGACGCTCCTTGAACAATAGCCAGGAAGCCAACCCGATCACCGCCGGGTTCAACGCGACTATCAACGAGGCGCGTGAGGCGTTGATGTACTGCAGACCATAAAAGAAGCACAGGTTGTAGAAGAAAATCCCGAACAAGCCCAAAAGACTCAGCTGCAACCACTGCCGTGCCGTTGGCCGCGCCAGTGGAATGCGCGCCAGCCACAGGAAGCCGAGCAACGCGGCACTGGCCAGCAAAAAGCGCAGACTGGCGGCGAACATCGGACTGAGACTGCCCGCCAGAAAACGCCCGGCGACAAAGGTCCCGCCCCAGATCATGGTGACGGCCGCCAGCGTCACGTACACCGGCATAGCGGATTCGCCCCGATGGGCTTGCTCAAGGTTACGCATGACACTCCAGACCCATACCGTTAAGGGATGGCATATCATCCCGCTCATTATCCGTCATCGTAAAATGAGCAAATACTCATGACCCTCACGCAACTGGAAATATTTTCGCGCGTGGCCGAACTGCGTGGCTTTACCCTCGCCGCCCAGCGCCTGGGGATCTCGCAGTCTGCGGTGTCTCACGCGATGAAATCTCTTGAGCAGGAATTGGGTGTCGAGCTGCTGCGCCGCCATCAATCCCACGTCGAACTCAGCGATATCGGCGAACAACTGCTGCTGCGCGCCCGGGCAATGCTTGGCCTCGCCAACACCTTGCGCCAGGAAGCGGCGGATGCACGCGGCATGAAAACCGGCACCCTGCGCATCGGCTCGTTCGGCCCGACCTCGTCGATCAGGCTGTTACCGAAGATTCTGCAGCGCTTTCGCCAGGCGCATCCGGGCATCGAAGTGCACATCGATGAAGGGCCGGACCGGCAAGTTATTCAATGGCTGGAGGAGCGGCGCATCGACGTCGGATTCGTGGTGCTGCCCGAAGAGCGTTTCGACACCTTCGCCTTGCTCGAAGATCAAATGGTCGCGCTGCTCCCACGCGGACATCAACTGGCGGCGCAGTCAGCGTTGAGACTCAAGGACCTGTGCGACGACCCGTTTGTGCTCACCGAGGCAGGTTCCGCAGAATTGGTGTCGCGACTGTTCATGGCGGCGCGGTTGCAACCGAACATCCGTTATCGTTGCTCGCAACTGCTCAGCACCCTCGACACGGTGAGCCGGGGCGACGCGATCACAATTGTTGCTGCAAGCTCATTACCGAACGACGCCAGCGCGGGTTACGAGAAACGGCCCTTGCTGCCGGCCGTCAAGCGTCAGGTCGGTCTGGCCGTGCTTGATCAGCGCCAGGCCTCACCGGCAGCGCTGGCCTTTATCAAACTGGCGACAACCGTCTCCCAACAATGAGCGGCACAAGCGTCATCTGCCATCTATCCTCCCTTTTGCTTCAACGTTTGTCCGGCGCCGCGCCATCGGCAGGCCTGAACTCAAGCGCCCCACTTCATCGCAACAGGATGCGTCCATGCCGCTCACCGTGAGACCCCGCCGCAAGCGCAGCACGCGCATCATCGTGACATTGCTCAGTGGCCTGCTGCCCATCGTGCTCGGTAGCGTGATTCTGTATATGCAGGCTGAGCGCACGTTGCAGCAAAGTTCGCAGCACACCGCCGAGGAAGCGCTGCGCCAGTTCGAGTTGATGCTCGACAACACCGCGCAGGCCGCCCGGGATCTGCTGCCACTGGCCGGAAAAACCTGTGAAGAGGTGAAGCTGGCCTTGCGCGAACAAGTCACCCGCCGCCCCTTCGTGCGCTCGACCAATCTGGTGTGGGACAACGACCTGTATTGCAGCTCGCTGTTCGGCGATTTCAAGGAAGCGGTCAACGCGGGCGATTATCACGCCGGCAAACTGTGGCTCATGAACGGTAACCCGGTAACCCCCAACACCGCGCTGCTGGTGTACCGCCTCAGCGACGGTCGCGGCGGCGCGCTGACCACGCTCGATGGTTATCACCTGAGCAACATCCTGCGTCTGATCGGGCGGCAGACCTTGCTCGTGCTGCAAGTCGGTGAGAATTGGCTGTCCGCCGACGGCAGCGTGCACCAGGGCGAGCTTCCCGCTCTGCCCGTTGCGCAAAGCACGCTGAACTCCGCCCGTTACGCGTTCAGCGTCGCAGCGGGTTTCCCGCAGGGACAAGTCTGGCGCTACATGGCGGACGAATACCCGCCCTTGTTCAGTCTGCTGATTTTTTTCGGCGTGGTCTCGGGTGCCATTGGCCATATCGTGCAGAAGCGCTCGACCTCGCCGAGCCACGAAATGCTCCGTGCGCTGGAGGCCGGCGAGTTCGTCCCGTACTTCCAGCCCGTGGTTCATGGTGACAGCAAGGCATGGTCAGGCGCCGAAGTCCTGATGCGCTGGAATCACCCCAAGGAGGGCCTGGTGCGCCCGGACCTGTTTATTCCCTTCGCCGAGCATTCGGGGCTGATCGTGCCCATGACGCGTTCGCTGATGCAGCAGACCGCGGCCCTGCTGGGACCGCACTCGGCAACGTTCGCCACACCGTTTCACATCGGTATCAACATTACCGCCAGCCATTGCCGTGATCTGGATCTGGTCGAGGACTGCCGCGAATTCCTCGACGCTTTTGTCGCCGGCAGCGTAAGCCTGGTGCTGGAGTTGACGGAACGAGAGCTGATTGAACCCACCGACATTACCCGTCAATTGTTTGAGCAACTGCACTTGCTGGGCGTGAAGATCGCGATCGACGACTTCGGCACCGGCCACTCCAGCCTCGGCTACTTGCGCAAATTCAATGTGGACTTCCTCAAGATCGATCAAAGTTTTGTCGCGATGATCGGCATCGACGCGTTGTCGCGGCATATTCTGGACACGATTATCGAACTCTCGGCCAAGCTCGACCTGGGTATTGTTGCCGAAGGTGTCGAAACTCAGGCCCAGGCTGATTATCTGACCGCGAACCACGTCAACTTCCTGCAAGGCTATTTGTTCGGCAAACCAATGCCGGCCGCGGATTTCATCAGCGCATTAAGTCACCATTAACTACATGACACAACGACCGGACCGGCGCACCAAATTGATACAAAAAAGCGCTGTTGTTACATGAAGACAAGATCAGGATTTACTCTGGGGCGATTAACTACTACAATTTTTTCAACCTGAGCAAAACTGGCGGGTAAGCCATTTATCACCGAGTCGCTTCAAGGCTCCCGGCTTATAGCTTTGTTTGCGGTTGGTATCAGCTAAACACACTATTGGAGTAAAGATATTGTCCAGACTCGCTGAATTTCGTGCAGCTGAAAAGGCCCTTCAGGAACAGCTCAAGCAGCTGGAATCGCTGAAGAACGATGCCGGGCTCAAGAAAGAAATCGAATTCGAAGAAAAGCTCCAGGGGCTGATGAAAACCTACGGCAAAGGCCTGAAAGACATCATCGCCATTCTCGATCCGAACCCGGCAAAATCGGGCCTGCAAGTGTCCGCAGCGCCTAAAACCCGTCGCGCCCGCGTGGTCAAGGTTTATCAGAACCCGCACACCGGCGAGTTGATCGAAACCAAGGGCGGCAACCACCGCGGCCTGAAGGCCTGGAAGGAACAATACGGTGCAGCTACCGTTGATTCCTGGTTGCGCGGTTAATCTTCCGCCAACAAAAAGCCCTGCCAGAAGCAGGGCTTTTTTATTGACAATATTTAACAAATGAAATGATTTTCATCCTGCAAGTTGCCAGCATTTGCTAGCGTAAGGGCGGTGCACCGCTAAACATTTTGCTGCGCAATGTTGCGATTGCGGCGCAACGTCCAACTTTGTGCTTAATCCCTTCGGCTATTTAACCCTGTCACAAAATAACACTCTGCTAAAGTTTCAGGCTGTTTCTTGCCGCGATTATTTCCTCGGCGCTCGCCTTATAAACCTCTGCCTGCCCGGCATAGGAAAGAACATAAGCCCGGCCCGCCTCGACTGCCGCGACCAGTGTTTGCGACAGCACATGGCGACCGTTCTCAGTGATGGTGCAGGTCGTCTCCAGCGCTGGCAAAGACCCCAGCGTTGACGCATGCACTTTGTTGCACACACTTTGGTAACCGCTCTGGAAAAAATCCTTCTGGATGGATTTGCGCATTTCCATCAACACGCCCTGCAAGTTGACTTGATGCCCGCTTTCAACCGGCGTCATGGTCAACTCCATCACCATTACCTGATTGCCATCGGCATCATTTTTCACGGCTCGCTGACGGGAAACCGACGGCGTCGCGTCGGCAAGCTTCGCGACTACCCAGCCCGCTGGCCAGGTAATTTGCGGTTCGGCGGCGAACACCGAAGTGCCGACCGCAACCATGGCCAATAGAACCAACCCAGACTTGAACACTCGGATCATTAGCGCACGCACTCGCAGAGATGAGCTGCAAAGTCTGAGCCTCGCCCGTGCGCAGAGCAAGCTTGCCCTTTCATTTGGTGATGCTGGCAGGCTTGCGTATCATTGCGTCCATCCACTCGCCCATAGTTATTGGAGGGCCCATGAGCCTCAACGAACTGAACACTTTCCCCGGCGTTACCGCCACGCCAGACAGCGCAACCCGTAACTTCGTGTTCAACCACACCATGCTGCGTGTGAAGGACATCACCCGGTCGCTGGATTTCTATACCCGCGTGCTGGGGTTTTCGCTGGTCGAGAAGCGCGATTTTCCGGAAGCCGAGTTCAGCCTGTACTTCCTCGCCCTGGTGGATAAAGCGCAGATCCCCGCCGATGCCGCTGCCCGCACGCAATGGATGAAGTCGATCCCCGGCATTCTCGAATTGACCCATAACCACGGCACCGAAAACGATGCCGACTTCGCCTACCATAACGGCAACACTGATCCGCGTGGTTTCGGCCACATCTGCATTTCGGTGCCGGATATTGTTGCCGCATGCGCACGCTTTGAAGAACTGGGCTGTGATTTCCAGAAGCGCCTGAGCGATGGCCGCATGAAAAGCCTGGCGTTTATCAAGGATCCGGACGGTTACTGGGTCGAGATCATCCAGCCTGCGCCGCTGTAACTGACTGACTGGTTTACTTGTGGGAACGAGCCTGCTCGCGAAAGCGGTTTGTCGGTCAATGAAGTATTGAATCCGCTACCGCCATCGCGAGCAGGCGAAGGCCTACAGTTGAATTGTGTCAGGCATAAAAAAACCCATGATCACTCATGGGTTTTTTCATTTCCGACTTGGCAATTACGCCGGCGCCGAAGTCCGGATCAAGTGATCGAAAGCACTCAACGAAGCCTTGGCGCCCTCGCCCACGGCAATAACGATCTGCTTGTACGGCACAGTCGTGACGTCACCGGCGGCGAAGATGCCCGGGATCGAGGTCTCGCCACGGTTATCGACGATGATTTCCCCGCGCGGCGACAATTCGATGGTGCCTTTGAGCCAATCGGTGTTAGGCAGCAGACCGATCTGCACAAAGATCCCTTCCAGCTCGACCGTACGCAATTCATCGGTGTTGCGATCCTTGTAACGCAGGCCGTTGACCTTCTCACCATTGCCGGTCACTTCAGTGGTTTGCGCACTGGTGATGACTGTCACGTTCGGCAGACTGTGCAACTTGCGTTGCAGCACGGCGTCGGCACGCAGTTGCACGTCGAATTCCAGCAACGTTACATGCGACACGATACCGGCCAAATCGATGGCCGCTTCAACGCCGGAGTTACCGCCGCCGATCACTGCCACGCGCTTGCCCTTGAACAACGGACCGTCGCAGTGCGGGCAGTACGCCACGCCTTTATTGCGGTATTCCTGCTCGCCCGGCACGTTCATTTCACGCCAGCGTGCGCCGGTCGCGAGAATCACGCTTTTGGCTTTAAGGGACGCGCCACTGGCGAAGCGGACTTCGTGCAGTTCGCCGTTCTTGCCAGGAATCAGCTTGTCGGCGCGTTGCAGGTTCATGATGTCGACGTCGTACTGCTTGACGTGTTCTTCCAGCGCCGTGGCCAGTTTCGGGCCTTCGGTTTCCTGCACGGAAATAAAGTTTTCGATGGCCATGGTGTCCAGCACCTGACCGCCGAAGCGCTCAGCGGCAACGCCGGTGCGAATGCCTTTACGCGCTGCATAAATGGCGGCCGAAGCGCCGGCTGGGCCACCGCCGACGACCAGCACGTCAAAGGCTTCCTTGGCGCTGATCTTCTCGGCCTGACGCTCAATGGCGCCGGTGTCGAGCTTGGCGAGGATTTCTTCCAGGCCCATGCGGCCCTGACCGAAGTTTTCGCCGTTCAGGTAAATGCTCGGCACCGCCATGATCTTGCGATCATTGACTTCATCCTGGAACAGCGCGCCGTCGATGGCGACGTGGCGAATGTTCGGGTTGAGCACAGCCATCAGGTTCAGCGCTTGAACGACGTCCGGGCAGTTCTGGCAAGACAGCGAGAAGTAGGTCTCGAAGCTGAACTCGCCTTTGAGCGAGCGAATCTGCTCGATGACTTCAGCACTGGCCTTGGATGGGTGGCCGCCGACTTGCAGCAGTGCCAGTACCAGCGAAGTGAATTCGTGGCCCATCGGAATACCGGCGAAACGCAGACTGATGTCAGCGCCCGGGCGGTTGATCGAGAACGATGGCTTGCGTGCATCGTCACCGCTGTCGATCAAAGTAATCTGGCTCGAAAGACTGGCAACGTCTTTGAGCAGGTCGAGCATTTCACGGGATTTCGCACCGTCGTCGAGGGATGCAACGATCTCGATCGGTTGGGTGACCCGTTCCAGGTACGATTTCAACTGGGCTTTAAGATTGGCGTCCAACATACGGGCGATTTCCTATATTTGAGGCAAAAAAAAGCCCGAGCGAATCTCGCCCGGGCATTTTTATTGGGCGGTGCAGCTAACTTAAGAAGGTGCGGCGTACCGCCCTGCGTTGCGTCTCACAGACTTAGATCTTGCCGACCAGGTCCAGGGACGGAGCCAGAGTGGCCTCGCCTTCTTTCCACTTGGCTGGGCAAACTTCGCCTGGGTGTGCAGCAACGTACTGAGCAGCCTTGATCTTGCGCAGCAGCTCGGAAGCGTCACGGCCGACGCCGCCGTCGTTCAGTTCAACGATTTTGATCTGACCTTCAGGGTTGATCACGAAGGTGCCACGATCCGCCAGACCGGCTTCTTCGATCAGCACGTCGAAGTTGCGGGAGATGACGTGGGTCGGGTCGCCGATCATGGTGTATTCGATTTTGCCGATGGCTGGCGAAGTGTTGTGCCAGGCAGCGTGGGCAAAATGCGTGTCGGTGGAGACGCTGTAGATTTCTACGCCCAGCTTCTTGAACTCAGCGTAGTTGTCGGCCAGGTCTTCCAGCTCGGTTGGGCAGACGAAGGTGAAGTCGGCTGGGTAGAAGAACACGACCGACCACTTGCCCTTCAGGTCAGCGTCCGAAACTTCAACGAAATCGCCGTTTTTGAACGCGGTAGCTTTGAACGGTTTTACTTGGCTGTTGATGATAGGCATCGATGACTCTCCGTCAGGGGTTATGAAGTTGATGGGTGAATCCTACCCATTCACTGGACGGAAGGCTCATTGGCAAACCTGATACTGCTGATTTGTTTTCGCTATTACGTGACTGTATTAATAGAAGAAAACGATCTCTACGCTTGATCCGGCTTATCCATGATCCGAGCCATTCCCAGGAATGGGCTGACCTCAACATAACGCATTGCGGATTTCATGTCCTTCCAGCCGACGTAACTCATCAGCGACTTCAAATCCCAGCCGCTTTGATGAGCCCAAGTGGCGAAGCCGCGACGCAATGAGTGGCTGGTGTAGTTCTCAGAGGCGATCCCCGCGCGCTGCAAGGCCTGGCGTAGTAGCGGGATAATGCTGTTGGCGTGCAGGCCCTCCTCGTTCAGATTGCCCCAGCGGTCGATGCTGCGAAAAACCGCGCCACGGACCAGCGCCGCTTCGGTGATCCAGTCGAAGTAAGCCTGGACCGGACAAAGCTTCAACAGCGCCGGCGCCTGATAGGTCTGCCCCAGATTCTCGCGATCGCCCTTGCTGCGCGGCAGGTACAAGGTGATGCCGCGGCCAGCGTGAGCCTGCACATGTTCGATCTGCAAGCGGCACAGCTCGTCGCTGCGAAAGCCGCGCCAGAAACCCAGCAGAATCAGTGCGCGATCTCGATAAGCCTTGAGCAACGCAGGGCGATCCTGCTGCTGTCGGGCAGTCTGAGCTTCGTGCTCCAGCCAATCGATCACACGCTGCAAATCCTGCAATTGCAACGGCTCGGCCTGTTTTTCCTGAGCCGGGTGCAATGCGCGAATACCTTTGAACACCTTGCGCACCACCGGCGCCTTGGTCGGGTCGGCAAATCCCTGACTGTTGTGCCACTGCGCCAGCGCTGACAGACGCAGCTTCAGCGTATTGATCGACAGCACTCCTGCATGCTCCACCAGATAGCGCGCAACGCTGTCGGCTGTTGCAGGCAAGAAGCCGCCCCAGACCACTTCAAAATGCTCGATGGCGGCGCGATAGCTGCGGCGCGTGTTGTCACGGGTCGCAGCTTGCAGATAGCGATCCAGATCGCTCATGGGCGGTTTTCTCTCGGTGTACTGATTCAGGGATGCAAATCGGCATTTTGCCGCCTGACACTGGGTAATACCAGTATATCCCGCCTCTTCTATATCAAAGATTTAACTTTATTCTCGGCGTGGTACACTGCGTACTTTAGTGGCATGTACCACAGTACGTAACCGTAGGAGTTCACATGGCCCGTGGCGGCATTACTAAAGCCCTGGTGCAGATTGCGCGCACCGCGATTCTGGCTCGCGGCGAACACCCGAGCATCGATGCGGTACGCATTGAAATGGGCAACACCGGCTCGAAAACCACGATCCATCGCTATTTGAAGGAACTGGATGACGGTGCACAGCCCGTCGAAGCCTCGGCGCAACCGATCGATGACGAGCTGGCCGCACTGGTCTCGCGCCTCGCGCAACGCCTGAAAGAACAGGCGCAGGAGCCCATCGAACAGGCGCGTGAACAATTCGAGGAGCAGCGCGAGGCGCTGGAATCCGAGCTGAAGCAGACACGTCTGGCCCTGGAGAAACTCGAACACGAGCACGACATTCAGGGCGCCGCCCTGGCGCGTGAGTCCGAAGCCCTGAGCAATACGCGCTCGATGCTGCAAACCGAACAGACCCGCAACGCCGGGCTGAATCAGGCGCTGGCGGACTTTGAATTGCGCCTGCAGGACAAGGATGAGCAGATTCGCTCCCTGGAAGAAAAGCACCTGCACGCCCGCGATGCGCTGGAGCACTACCGCAACGCTGCCCGAGAACAACGCGAACAGGAGCAGAGTCGCCACGAAGCCCAGGCTCAGCAACTGCAAGCCGAACTGCGCCAAGCCCAGCAAAGCGCCCTCGTACGCCAGGACGAAATCACCCAACTGCACCGCGACAATGAGCGTCTGCTCACCGAAAACCGCGGCACCCAGCGCGAACTGAGCCTGATGCAGGACCAGCTCAAACAGAGCAACCTGCGTCAGGATCAGTTGCTGGAGCAAGCCACTCGCGTCGACAGCGAGCGCACCCTCCTCCAGGAACGCCTGCGCGTGATCTCACTGGAGAGCCAAGTGCTCAAACAGAACGTCGAGGAGCAGACGCAACTCAATCAGGCGCTGGAAAAGGAATTAAGCAAAGCGCAGGCAAATCTTGAAGAAAGCCAGCGTCTGGCAGCCACCGTTGCGGCGGCGCCAGACCTGGCCAAACCGAAGGACGCTTAAGCGCCGACCGGCGTACGCATGGTGACGAATTCCTCGGCGGCCGTCGGGTGGACCCCGATCGTGTCGTCGAAGTCGCGCTTGGTGGCACCTGCCTTCAGCGCAATCGCCAGGCCCTGGACGATCTCGCCAGCGTCCGGGCCGACCATGTGGCAACCGAGTACTTTATCGGTCTTGCCATCCACCACCAGCTTCATCAGGGTTTTCTCCTGACAATCGGTCAACGTCAGTTTCATTGGGCGGAAACGGCTCTCAAAGATAACCACGTCATGGCCCGCCTCGCGCGCCTCTTCCTCAGTCAAACCCACAGTGCCAATGTTCGGCAGGCTGAATACCGCGGTCGGGATCATCTTGTAGTCGACCGGACGATACTGCTCGGGCTTGAACAAGCGCCGCGCCACCGCCATGCCCTCGGCCAATGCAACTGGCGTCAGTTGCACGCGACCAATGACATCGCCCAGAGCGAGAATCGAAGGTTCGGTGGTCTGGTATTGCTCATCGACTTTGATAAAGCCCTTATCGTCGAGCTGAACATCGGTGTTTTCCAACCCCAGGTTGTCCAGCATCGGACGCCGACCTGTGGCGTAGAAAACGCAATCTGCTTCCAGAACACGGCCATCCTTGAGGGTCGCTTTCAGGCTGCCGTCGGCCTGCTTGTCGATCCGCGCGATGTCAGCGTTGAACTGCAGGTCCATACCGCGCTTGGTCAGTTCTTCCTGCAAATGCTTGCGCACCGCACCATCAAAGCCCCGCAGGAACAGATCGCCGCGGTACAGCAGTGTAGTGTTGGCGCCAAGGCCGTGGAAAATCCCGGCGAACTCGACGGCGATGTAACCGCCGCCGACCACCAGCACACGCTTGGGCAGCTCTTTGAGAAAGAATGCTTCGTTCGAGCCAATGGCATGTTCGTGGCCTGGAATCTGCGGAATCTGCGGCCAGCCGCCGGTCGCAATCAGAATATTCTCGGCAGTGTAACGCTGGCCATCGACCTCAACCTCGTGCGGCCCGACGATCTTCGCGTGCGCCTCATGCAGCGTCACGCCGCTGTTGACCAACAGGTTGCGGTAGATACCGTTGAGGCGATTGATCTCGCGATCCTTGTTGGCAATCAGCGTCGCCCAATCGAAATTCGCCTCGCCCAGACTCCAGCCAAAACCGGACGACTGCTCGAAATCTTCGGCAAAGTGCGCCCCGTACACCAACAGCTTTTTCGGCACGCAGCCGACGTTGACGCAGGTGCCACCCAGATAACGGCTTTCAGCCACCGCCACCTTCGCACCAAAACCGGCCGCAAACCGTGCCGCCCGCACACCGCCAGAACCGGCGCCAATCACATAAAGGTCAAAATCGTAGGCCATTTCTATCTCCTCGGCAGGCGATCAGCATACCTGCAGCCATCCATTGGGCAAGCGCTGCCATCCATATAAGGGCGGAAAACGAAAAAGCCACCCGAAGGTGGCTCTATCTTGCAGACAGCTCAAACGGACTTAGTAAGCCTTGCCCGTCTTGTAGAAGTTCTCGAAGCAGAAGTTGGTCGCCTCGATGTAGCCTTCAGCACCACCGCAGTCGAAACGCTTGCCTTTAAACTTGTAGGCCATGACGCAGCCGTTCTGGGCTTGTTTCATCAGGGCGTCGGTGATCTGGATTTCGCCGCCCTTGCCTGGCTCGGTCTGTTCGATCAGGTCGAAGATGTCCGGAGTCAGGATGTAACGACCAATGATCGCCAGGTTCGACGGTGCATCTTCCGGCTTTGGCTTCTCAACCATGCTGTGCACGCGATAGATGTCGTCGCGGATCATCTCGCCGGCGATCACGCCGTATTTGCTGGTTTCCTGCGGGTCGACTTCCTGGATGGCGATGATCGAGCAGCGGAACTGCTTGTACAGCTTGACCATCTGGGTCAGGACGCCGTCGCCTTCGAGGTTGACGCACAGGTCGTCCGCCAGGACCACGGCGAACGGTTCGTCACCGATCAGCGGGCGACCGGTCAGGATCGCGTGGCCCAGGCCTTTCATTTCGGTCTGACGGGTGTAGGAGAACGAGCACTCGTCGAGCAGCTTGCGGATACCGACCAGGTATTTCTCTTTGTCAGTGCCCTTGATCTGGTTTTCCAGCTCGTAGCTGATGTCGAAGTGGTCTTCCAGCGCGCGCTTGCCACGACCGGTGACGATGGAGATTTCCGTCAGGCCGGCGTCCAGCGCTTCTTCAACGCCGTACTGGATCAGTGGCTTGTTTACCACCGGCAGCATTTCTTTAGGCATGGCTTTAGTCGCTGGCAGGAAGCGAGTACCGTAACCGGCTGCTGGGAACAAGCATTTCTTGATCATATAAGTCCTTGAAAAGGCTGTGTGTACGAGTTTCGGCGCAGTCTAATCAGGCGGCGTGCACCTTACAATGCCCCGCACTGGCTAACCGATGCCATCATAGAGAAATATTCTTGCCGATAGTTCCATCGGTGTTTCGGGCGGCGCAGTCAGCGTAGCGCAAGACGCCGGCAAACGGCACTACCATACGCTTTTCAGACCCGGATGCGAGCAATTGCCGGTATCATGGCGGCTTTTGAACCAGCGAACGAGACAGACTAGATGGCCGCGGTAAAAATCATCAACGGGTACGTGATCGACAAGAAAGACGGCAAATGGACGCTGACCACCACCAACGGCGAACACATCGCCGGGCCGTTCGACAGCGAACAGATGGCGACAGACGTGGCATCGGTGTTCACAGACACTCCGGCATCGTCAAAACGCCGTGGCAAGGATCAAGACTGATCGGCGCCAGGAAACACAGAGCCCTGCCATGCGCAGGGCTTTTTTGTGCCTGCATACAAACAAGTGGCAAAACGCTATAACCTTTTCACCGCGGCGCTGTCAGAGCGTCTAGTCCCCCTCGCTGAAGACCTGATATGACCAAGAAAACGTTGCTGCCCCTTTTTGCACTTCTGCTGGTCGGCGGTTGTGCCACCTCGCAACCCACCTACCTTAAAAATGGCGAACAGGGCCTGAGCATCGATTGCTCCGGCGAAGCCAACTCCTGGGCGATGTGCTACGAAAAAGCCGATGCTTCTTGCGCTGGCACCGGCTATCGCATCGTCGGCACCGATGGCACGCCTGCGCCAGCGGAAAGCGACAAGACCCTCGGCGTCGATGTCGGCAATTACAAGAATCGTTCGGTCGTCGTGGTCTGCAAATAACAGCTTACATGTGAATTTCGGCGAACTTGATGCCAAGACCGCGCACGACGTCGATAAGATCGTCGAGCCGGTTGAAAGATTCGACTTCGTCGTTCTCGTCGACCAAAAAGTAACTGCGCCCGGCGCTTTTCTTGAAAAACACGATCCACTCCCCAGGATTCGCCGGGTTCTGGATGACATGGGTGGCAGAAATAAGGCCTTCTGCGTGGCGCTCCCGCACGTGCTCTCGCTTCATCGCGACTCCCGGAATGAAAATGCCGTCACAGCGTGACTGTGACGGCATTCGATACTGATGACCGATAGTCTATCAGCCGGAAATGCAGGCGTTTGCGGCTTTCTGCACATCATGCGGGCGAACCGGCACGTTGGACATGCGCTCATGCAGCTTGATACTGCTGCCGCCGGAGCGGTCTTCGATATCAAACACAGCCGCCGGGCCTGAAGACAGTTTGCCCGGAACGATCACCCGCACGCCTTCCTTGTGCGGCTGCAACTGCAGCGCGCCGCGGCTGTCGGCAAGCTTATCGGACAGGCACTGCGCGTATTCAAGGGGCTTCTTTCCGGAGATCACGCTCATGGTCGGCAGTGTTTCATTGATTTCGGCAACATTCGCACAACCGGCCAGAGCCAGAATCCACGGCACACACACCACACCCCACTTCATACCTAACCTCCGTTAAAGACCGTCCGACAGCACAAATGCCGTTTTTATCCGGAGCCTTTTGCATTTAACCCGCATCCAATCGCGAATATCTGTTCAAAATTGTCAAAGCGACGCCCGACGGCCAGATAATAACCCGTGCGGGCTGATAAACTGCGCTCATCGACAAGCTATCGTTTTGATTTTGTAGAAAAAGCCCTTCTGGAGGCGCCCATGAAATTTATTCACCAGCGCGAACACCTTAACGAAGACGACATCGTCGTCATCCAATGCTCGCAAATGTGCAACATTCGTCTGATGAACGACGCCAACTTCCGCAGCTTCAAGAATGGCGGCCGTCACACTTACCACGGCGGCGCCTTCGACACGTTTCCGGCGCGCATCACCGCGCCCAGCACCGGCTTCTGGAACATCACCATCGACACCGTCAATCGCCGCGCAATCAGCGTGACGCGCAAGCCGACGCTGACTCACTCGATCAAGATCATCCGTCGCTCCAGCACTAAACTGAGCTGAGACACGTAGCCTATTCTGAAAGGAAACCATGACCGTGGCGCAAAAGACCAAATACGTCATCAAGTACAAGCTCGACGGTGAACGGCGTTTCGAGTTCGCGGAACTTAAGACCGGCACCGACGAGGAAGCGAAAGCGGCGCTGCAGAAGCTGCACACCGACGAAAAAATCACTGACATCAAAGTCAGCAAAGCGCTGTAAGTCGTCTTGTCATAGAGTTCGACCGCTAGTGGCGGAGTGTTCCACCGCCAAGGCCTGCCTAGACTGCCCCCTCGATGACCATCAAGGAGTCGGCATGACACTGTCACCTTCCCGGCTGGATGCACTCGACTGGGCAAGCCTGGAGCAGCAACTGGATCAGCACGGCTGTGCGATTATCCGCTCGTTGCTACGGACCGAAACCTGCGAGCGCTTGAGTGCTCTGTATCCGCAGACCGAACCGTTTCGTTCGCAGGTCGTCATGGCCCGCCACGGATTCGGTCGCGGCGAATACAAATACTTCAGCTATCCCCTTCCTGCCCCGGTCGGACGTCTGCGCACAGCGCTGTACCCGCGACTGGTGCCGCTGGCTAACCGTTGGTACGAGCGGATGGGTCTGGCGCAGCGCTTCCCCGCGACTCATGCCGAATTTCTCCAGCGCTGCCATGCTGCCGGCCAGCAGCGCCCTACCCCATTGTTATTGCAATATGGCCCGCAGGATTACAATTGCCTGCACCAGGATCTCTACGGCGAGCAGGTGTTCCCGCTGCAAGTGGCGCTGCTTCTGTCGCAACCGGGGCGGGACTTCACAGGCGGCGAGTTCGTGTTGACCGAACAGCGCCCGCGCATGCAATCGCGCCCGCAAGTGCTGGATTTACAGAAAGGTGACGCGGTGATTTTTGCTGTCAATCAACGGCCGGTCAAAGGTGTACGGGGCGATTATCGGGTGACCATGCGTCACGGCGTCAGTCGCCTGCACAGTGGCAATCGGCATACTCTAGGCATCATTTTCCACGATGCGTCATGAGCGCCATGCAACCGAATCCTTTTGATCTGTTCAGCGATCACGAACCCGTACAGCAACCGCGTAACGAGCAGATCGGCGAGCAATCGTGGGTGCTGCGCGGTTTCGCCTTGCCCCGCATCGAATCGTTGCTGACGCAGCTGGCGGCTATTCTCGCCGCAGCCCCGTTGCGGCACATGGTTACGCCGGGGGGCTTCAGCATGTCGGTCGGCACCAGCAGTTGCGGCGCGCTGGGCTGGATAACCGATCGCAGCGGCTATCGCTACACCCGTGTCGATCCTCTCAGCGGGTTACCCTGGCCGCCGATGCCGACGGTGTTTGCCGAATTGGCGCATGCCGCCGCCGAGTGGGCCGGTTTTGCTGATTTCCACGCTGATTCCTGCCTGATCAATCGTTATGTCCCCGGTGCCAAGATGTCGTTGCATCAGGACAAAGACGAAAAGGCCTACGCCGCGCCGATCGTTTCGCTGTCGCTGGGATTGCCGGCGATGTTCCTGTTCGGCGGTTTCGCACGCAGTGACAAGAGCCAGCGCATCCCCCTGCTGCACGGCGATATGGTGGTCTGGGGCGGCGTCGATCGCCTGCGTTTTCATGGGGTGCTGCCGATCAGACACGGCCGGCATCCGCAACTTGGCGAACAACGAATCAATCTGACGTTCCGCGTTGCCGGATAAGCGCAAGAATTTGAGCGCAAGGCCCGGAGTGTTGCGATCATCAAGGCTGGTTAACCTGAGTCAAACAGGCCAACGGATGTCCTCTCATGAAAACGCAGTCCTACACTCTCGACACCGAAGCTGACCCTCGCTGGGCCGCTGTGGTGGCGCGGGACCCGCAGGCGGACGGGCAATTTGTCTACGCCGTGAAAACCACCGGCATCTACTGCCGCCCGAGCAGCCTTGCACGGCTGCCGAAGCCAAAGAATGTCGAATTTTTCGACACGGCCGAACAGGCAGAAGCCGCCGGTTATCGTCCGAGCAGGCGCGCCAGCAAGGACCAGAGTGAAGTCGCCGCGCAACGTGCCGCCACCGTGGCGATCGCCTGTCGTCGTATCGAGTCCGCCGAGACGTTGCCGTCGCTCAATGAACTGGCCGCGGCAGCCGGGTTGAGCCCGTTTCATTTTCACCGTGTGTTCAAGGCGGCTACAGGGCTGACGCCCAGAGGCTACTTTGCCGCCCATCGCTCGCGCCGGGTGCGTGAGCGTCTGGCGGGCGGTGGTTCGATTACCGATGCTCTTTATGAGGCGGGCTTCAATTCCAATAGTCGCTTCTATGAATCGGCCGATCGGTTGCTGGGGATGAAGCCGGCTGAGTACCGCTCGGCCGGGCACAACAATGACATTCGTTTCGCCGTCGGCCAATGCTCACTCGGCGCGCTGTTGGTGGCGCAAAGCGCGCGCGGCATTTGTGCGATTCTGCTGGGCGACGACCCGCATCAGCTGGTGTGCGATCTGCAGGATCAGTTTCGCCAAGCCAACCTGATCGGTGCCGACACCGACTTCGAACAGCTGATCGCCAAGGTCGTCGGGTTTGTCGAAGCGCCGGCGATCGGCCTCGATCTGCCGCTGGACGTCAGAGGCACTGCGTTTCAGGAACGCGTATGGCAGGCGCTGCGGGAGATTCCGAGCGGCAGCACCGCCAGTTACGCTGAAATTGCCCAACGCATCGGCGCACCGACATCAATGCGCGCCGTGGCGCAGGCGTGCGGCGCCAACAAGCTCGCGGTGGCGATTCCCTGCCACCGCGTGGTGCGCAGCGATGGCAACCTGTCCGGCTATCGCTGGGGCGTCGAACGCAAACGCCAGTTACTCGACCGTGAACTCAGCGATTGACGTCGACCACCACGCGCCCGCGAAGCTGTCCAGCCAGCAACTGCGGTGCGGCGTCGAGGGCTTCGCTCAAGCTGATCTCGCGGCTGATCAGCGCCAACAGAGCAACGTCAAGGTCTGTCGCCAGGCGATCCCACGCTTGCAGGCGACGCGCCTTGGGCTGAGTGACGCTGTTGATGCCAGCCAGCGTGACCCCGCGCAAAATGAACGGCGCCACTGAGGCGGGAAAGTCCATGCCCTGGGCCAGACCGCACGCCGCCACGGTCCCCTCCGAACGCGTGCTGGCGCAGGCATTGGCCAACGTGTGACTGCCGACCGAATCGATGACCCCGGCCCAGCGCTCCTTGGCCAGCGGCTTGCCCGGCGCGGACAGAGTGGCACGATCAATAATTTCAGCAGCGCCCAGTTGCTTGAGGTATTCATGCTCCGACACACGACCGGTAGACGCCACGACCCGATAACCCAGCTTGCTCAACAGCGCGATGGCAAAACTGCCGACACCGCCGTTGGCGCCGGTCACCAGCACCTCCCCCCGGTCCGGCGTCACGCCATTGCGCTCCAGCGCCAGAATACACAGCATGGCCGTGTATCCCGCGGTGCCGATGGCCATGGCTTGTGCCGGGGTAAACGCCTCGGGCAACGCAATCAACCAGTCGCCGTTGAGCCGTGCCTTCTGCGCCAGACCGCCCCAATGTTGTTCGCCGACGCCCCAGCCGTTGAGCAACACTTGATCGCCCGGTTTGTAGTCCGGGTGCGAACTGGCTTCGACGGTGCCGGCAAGGTCGATCCCCGGCACCATCGGAAACTTGCGCACCACCGGGCTGCTGCCGGTGATTGCCAGGCCATCCTTGAAGTTCAGCGTGCTGTACGCAACCTGCACGGTCACATCGCCCTCGGGCAATTGCGCGTCATGGAGTTGCTGCAGGCTGGCGCGATAACCGCTGTCGTCTTTATCGATCACTATGGCGTTGAACATGACGGCCTCTCGTTGCTGTTGTGAAGATAGCGTGCCTTCAAATACCACATCGCAACACGTTGCCACACTCGACTTTGCGCCAATCGGGGTATCCGCCGGGCGTTTCCATCGCGGGCGACTATGCTTTTTCGACGGCTGTCATCCCTTCAAAAACAGCCCTGTCGATGGAGCTGACAATGTCTTACCCGCGCGCGTTACCGATGCTGTTGATGCTCTGCACACTGGTGTTCGGCAACGCTTGGGCGGCGCCCGCAGCCAGCAAAAAAACCGCCGTGGCGGACGAGCCGACATGGCCGCAAGTCATCACCAGCGGCACGGCCAAACTCACCGTTTACCAACCTCAACCGGACAGCTGGGATGGCTACACACTCAACGGACGCGCAGCGGTGGAAGCGACGAGCGCCGACGGCCAATCTACCTATGGCATCGTGCAGTTCAGCGCACACACCCTGGTCGACAAGGCCACCCGCTGGGTCGCGCTGGATCAATACCAGGTCACCAAGGCCGACTTTCCCGCCGACGCCGCGCAGGCAGACATCTGGATAGCGGCGCTGCAAAAAGATGCCGGCAACCGCAAGAAAACCATTTCCCTCGACCAGCTCGAAGCGGCCGTCAGCGTGCTCTCAGCGGAACACCAGGCAGACAGCGCGCCGCTGGAAAACACGCCACCGAGCATTCTCACCTCCGAGGTGCCCGCCCTGCTCGTCTATATCGATGGCGATCCGGCGTATCGAGCGGTCGACGGCACCGCGCTGCAACGGGTCATCAATACCCGCCCGCTGTTACTCAAAGACGCGCAAGGTCGACACTATCTGCATGTCTTCGATGGCTGGATGGTGGCCGAGCGATTCGATGGCGATTATCAGCGCCTCGCGGCACCGCCTGCGGAGCTTGAAAAGGCCAGGCAAGCGGCGATCAAGAGCCGCCAGGTCGACCTGTTGACCGGGCAGAGCGACCCGCAGGACACAGTGCCGAGCCTGGCCAAACCGCCGCAGCCAAAGATTTTCATCGCCACCACGCCCACCGAACTGATCGTTATGGACGGCGCCGCGCAGTGGTTGCCGATTCAAGGCACAAGCCTGCTATACGTCAGCAACACCACCGGCCACATCTTCAAGGAAATCGGCGATCAGAACAGCTACGTGCTGATCTCCGGGCGCTGGTTTCGCGCCAGTGACATGAACGGCCCGTGGACGTTTGTCCCGGCCGACAAATTACCCGCCGACTTCGCCGCCATTCCCGACGACAGCGCAAAAGAAAACGTCAAGGCCTCGGTCGCGGGCACACCGCAGGCGCAAGAAGCGGCCATCGCGGCGACGATTGCGCAAACCTCAGTCATCAAAAAAAGCGCGGTGAACATGACCGCGCCGCAGTTCGATGGCGAACCGCAGCTCAAAGCCATCAGCCCTACATCGCTGCAATACGTGGTCAACAGTGCGACACCAATCATCAGGGTCGACAACAACAGTTGGTACGCCGTGGAAAACGGCATCTGGTTCACCGCCACGACACTCAACGGACCGTGGGCGGTCGCAGGGTCGGTACCGGCGGTGATCTATTCGATTCCCCCCAGCTCGCCGATGCATTACCTCACCTACGTCAAGGTCTACCAATCGAGCGGCGATACGGTGGTGGTCGGCTATACACCGGGTTACCAGGGTTCGAACGTTGACCCAACCACAGGTGTAGTGGTGTATGGCACCGGTTATCCCTACACACCCTGGGTCGGAAGCGTCTGGTACGGGCCACCGGTGACTTACGGTTTTGGCGTCGCGATTCGCTACACCCCCTGGACCGGATGGACGTTCGGTTTCGGCTTCGGCTGGAGCTGGGGCGGCAGCACCGTGGCGATGGGCTGGGGCTGGGGCGCTTATCCATGGTGGGGCAATTACGGTTGGGGCTACGCCTGGGGGCCACGTTTGTATCCGGCGCCGCTGGCCTGGGGCGGCGCGGCCTATGGTTATCGCGGCGGCGCCATCGCCTGGGGCCCCGGCGGCTGGGCGGGTACTACCGGCAATCTCTATCATCAATGGGGTGATCGGGCGACGGTCAGTCGCTATGGCGCCGGTTACAACGCCTGGACGGGGAATCGCTGGGCCGGGCAAGTGGGGTCTTCCTACAACTCGCGCACCGGTGTCGCGGCGGCCGGTCAACGCGCCGCCGTGCACAATGTCTATACCGGCAATTACGCGGCGGGTCGCAGCGGCGTCGCCGTCGGACCGAAAGGCGCGGCGATTGCCGGCGAGCGTGTCACCGTCGGCAACGTGCGCAACGGCACCCAGGTCACGGCCAACCGCGGCGCGGTGTACAACCCCAATACCGGCAACAACACGCAATATGCCGGCGTACGCGGACGCAACAGCGGCGCCGCACGGGTCAACGACAATGTGTATGCGGGGCACGACGGCAACGTGTACAAGAAGACCGACAATGGCTGGCAAGCGATGCCCAAGGGCGCCGCCGCACGACCGGCGTCAATCAACAACAACGCGCAATTGCAAAACCTCAACCGGGAATCCGCTGCACGCCATTTGGGCAACCAGCGCACCCAGAATGTCCATCGATCTTCGCAAGTCATGAATCGCTCTTTCGGCGGAGGCGGCGGATTACACCGGCGCTGAAAACCTGCACAAGATGTTCTGAATTTCGAACTGGCTGAACATCGGGGTTTGCTGTTAAAAAACCGGCTCAGCCGTTCTTGCCCGTTCCGTCGTTCGGAGAACCCCCATGAGCCAATGGCCAGACACCCGTCTTATTGATCTGCTCGGCATTGAGTTGCCAATCATTCAAGGCCCGATGGCCGGGGCGACGAACTCGTCCATGGTGATTGCCGTGTGCAATGCCGGTGGACTCGGCTCAATGCCGGCAGCAATGCTGAGCATCGAGCAATTGCGCGACGAACTTAAAACGATTCGTCAGCACACAAGCAAACCGTTCAACGTCAACTTTTTTTGCCACCAGCCTCCGGCGGCCGACGAGCAACGCGCCCGCGACTGGAAAAACCTGCTGGAGCCTTATTACCGCGAACTGGGCGTCGACTTCGACGCGCCCACCCCGGTGTCCAACCGCGCGCCGTTCGATGCTGCCGCCTGCGAAGTGCTGGAAGCGTTTCGGCCTGAAGTGGTGAGTTTCCACTTCGGCTTGCCTGAAAAGTCGTTACTGGATCGGGTCAAAGCCACCGGCGCAAAAATTCTCTCGTCCGCCACCACGGTGGATGAAGCCGTGTGGCTGGAGCAGAACGGTTGCGACGCGATCATCGCCATGGGCTATGAGGCGGGCGGTCACCGCGGGATGTTCCTCAGCAAGGATTTGAGCAGCCAGGTCGGTACGTTTGCCCTGGTGCCACAAGTGGTCGACGCTGTGCGCGTGCCGGTCATCGCGGCCGGCGCGATCGCCGACCCGCGCGGTGTCGCGGCGGCATTCATGCTCGGCGCGGCCGGGGTGCAAGTTGGCACCGCGTATCTGTTTACGCCCGAAGCGAAAGTCAGCGCCGCCCATCACCGCGCGTTGCGCGCGGCCAAAGAGAGCGAGACGGCAATCACCAATCTTTTCACCGGGCGACCGGCGCGGGGCATTCTCAATCGCGTCATGCGGGAACTCGGGCCGATGTCGGACAAGGCGCCGGCATTCCCCTTGGCCGGTGGCGCACTGATGCCGCTGCGGGCAAAAAACGAAGAGCAGTTCGCCAATCTCTGGGCGGGCCAGGCGTTCACGCTGGGCAAAGAGCTGGGTTGCGCGGAACTGACGCGACAACTCGCCGAAGAAGGCCTCGCCAGGTTGCAACGGCATTGAGCAGCAACCGGGCGAGAGCCGAGTGTTCTTGTCCGGTTGAATATCAGCACTTCCTGTTGCCCGGCGTTCCGCTATATATTTCACTACATAGCGCTTTCGCCAATGTTGTCGACACGGCTGTTCTTTTGGACACCGGCCCGGCATATGCCAACACGGAGCTGTTCAATGATTCTGCGTGCCTGCCTCGCTTCTTTGCTGTCGATGTTTACCGTCGCTGCCGTCCAGGCTGACGAAGTGCAAGTGGCGGTCGCCGCTAATTTCACCGCGCCGATTCAGGCCATCGCTGCCGATTTTGAAAAAGCCACCGGACACAGACTGATCGCCGCCTACGGCGCGACCGGCCAGTTCTATACGCAGATCAAAAACGGCGCGCCGTTTGAAGTGTTTCTGGCGGCCGACGACAGCACCCCGCAGAAGCTTGAGGCAGAAGGCGAAACCGTCAAAGGCTCGCGTTTCACCTACGCCATCGGAACCCTCGCCCTGTGGTCGGCCAAAGCAGGCTATGTCGACGCCAAGGGCGAAGTGCTGACGAAGAACCAGTTTCAGCACCTGGCCATCGCCAACCCGAAAACCGCGCCCTACGGCCTCGCCGCCACCCAGGTTCTGGACAAGCTGAAGCTGACTGAGGCAACCCGCGCGAAAATCGTCGAGGGCCAGAACATCACCCAGGCCTATCAGTTCGTTTCGACGGGCAATGCCGAACTGGGCTTTGTCGCCCTCTCGCAGATCTACAAGGACGGCAAAGTCAGCAGCGGCTCGGCCTGGATCGTCCCTGCCGACCTCCACCAGCCAATCCGGCAAGACGCCGTGATACTCAACAAAGGCAAGGACAACCCCGCCGCCAAGGCGCTGGTTGATTACCTCAAAGGCGCAAAAGCCACGGCGCTGATTCAGTCCTTCGGCTACCAGCGCTGATGTCGCTGACGAGCGCGGATTTCGCCGCAATCTGGCTGACCCTGAAGCTGGCAGCGCTGACCACGGTCATCCTGCTGCTGATCGGCACGCCGATTGCGCTGTGGCTGGCGCGGACCCGCTCATGGTTGCGCGGCCCGGTCGGCGCAATCGTCGCGCTGCCGCTGGTGCTGCCGCCGACGGTCATCGGTTTCTATCTGCTGGTGCTGATGGGCCCCCATGGCGCGCTCGGCCAGTTCACCCAGTGGCTCGGCCTCGGCACCCTGACGTTCAGCTTCACCGGGCTGGTGATCGGTTCGGTGATCTATTCCATGCCGTTCGTGGTGCAGCCCTTGCAGAACGCGTTTTCGGCAATCGGCGATCGCCCGCTGGAAGTGGCTGCCACTTTACGGGCCGGGCCTTGGGACACTTTTTTCAGCGTGATCCTGCCGCTGGCACGCCCGGGGTTTATCACCGCGGCGATCCTCGGTTTTGCTCACACCGTCGGAGAGTTTGGTGTAGTGCTGATGATCGGCGGCAACATCCCCGACAAGACTCGCGTGGTCTCGGTGCAAATCTACGACCACGTCGAAGCGATGGAATACGCTCAGGCCCATTGGCTGGCAGGCGCGATGCTGGTGTTTTCGTTTGTGGTGTTGCTGGCGCTGTACTCCAGCCGCAAAACCCGCATGGGCTGGAGCTGATTGATGATCGATGTACGTCTGAACCTGGTCTGGCCGGATTTCAATCTGGACGTCGATCTTCATTTGCCGGGACGGGGGGTGACGGCCTTGTACGGTCACTCGGGTTCCGGCAAAACCACCTGCCTGCGCTGCATTGCCGGGCTTGAGCGCGCCGCCCACGGCGTGATTCGGGTCAATGACCAAGTCTGGCAGGACAGCGCCAAGGGCATTTTCGTCGCGCCGCACAAGCGTGCGCTCGGCTATGTCTTTCAGGAAGCCAGCCTGTTTGCGCATCTGTCGGTGCGGGCCAATCTGCAATTCGGCCTCAAGCGTATTGCCCGTGCGGAACGCCGCGTCGACCTGGCGCAAGCCACCGAGCTGCTGGGCATCGGCCATTTGCTGGAGCGTCATCCGCAGCATTTGTCCGGCGGCGAACGCCAGCGCGTGGGCATCGCTCGCGCGCTGCTGACCAGCCCCGAATTGCTGTTGATGGACGAGCCGCTGGCCGCACTCGACAGCCAGCGCAAACGAGAGATTTTACCGTATCTACAACGCCTGCACGATGAATTGGACATTCCGGTGCTGTACGTCAGCCATGCTCAGGATGAAGTCGCACGACTGGCCGATCATCTGGTGCTGCTCAGCGCCGGCAAGGCTCTGGCCAGTGGCCCGATCGGCGAAACGCTGGCGCGGCTGGATTTGCCCATGGCGATGGGCGATGACGCCGGCGTCATTATTGAAGGCCAGGTCAGCGCCTATGACGCCGACTACCAACTGCTGAGCCTGCAACTGCCCGCCACCGCGATGCACATCCGCGTCACCCACGCACCGCTGGCGCTGGGCCAGGCCTTGCGCTGCAAGGTGCATGCGCGGGACGTCAGCCTGTCTCTGGACAACGCCGAGTCGAGCAGCATTCTCAATCGGCTGCCGGTCACGGTGGTCAGTGAACAGGCGGCGGACAACAGCGCGCACGTGCTGATTCGACTCGACGCCGGCGGCACGCCGCTGCTGGCGCGCATCACCCGGTTTTCCCGGGACCACTTGGGCGTGCACCCAGGGCAGGCGCTTTGGGCGCAAATCAAGGCGGTTGCCGTGCTGGCCTGAATCCGTTGGCACGACGGCCATGGCGTGCGGTCAATCGCTTTACTGATCTGCCGCCAAGGAAACCTGCCATGTCCGATACCGAGCTGACCGTTGCACTGCCAGCCGACCTGCATTACGTCGACGACACCCAGCCCGGCATCACGCGTAAGAAGCTGCGAGGCAAATTCTGTTATTTCGACCCGTCCGGTCAACGCATCAGCGATCCCGAGGAAATCAAACGCATCAACGCCCTCGCCGTGCCGCCGGCGTACACCGACGTGTGGATCTGCGCCGATCCGTGCGGGCATTTGCAAGCCACCGGCCGCGATGCCCGCGGGCGCAAACAGTACCGCTATCACCCGCGTTGGCGCGAAGTGCGCGATGCCGACAAATATTCGCGCCTGCGCGAGTTCGGCATGGCTTTGCCGCAACTGCGCAAACAGCTGGAGACCTTGCTCGCCGCGCCCGGCTTCAGCCGCGACAAAGTCATGGCCACGGTGATTCTGCTGCTCGATGCGACATTGATCCGCGTCGGCAACCCGCAATACGCGCGCGACAACCGCTCCTACGGCCTGACCACCCTGCGCAGCCGCCACGTCGAGGTCAACGGCAGCGCGATCCTGTTCCAGTTTCGCGGCAAGAGCGGCATCGAACATCAGATCACCGTCAAGGACCGGCGCCTGGCACGAGTGATCAAGCGGTGCCTGGAGATTCCAGGGCAGAACCTGTTTCAGTATCTGGATGAAAACGGCGAGCGCCACACCGTGACCTCGTCCGACGTCAACGCCTACCTGAAAACCCTCACCGGTGCCGATTTCACCGCCAAGGATTACCGCACCTGGGCAGGCAGTGCGTTGGCACTGGCGACACTGCGCGAGATCCGCCATGAATCGGACAGCGAAGCCAAGCGGCACGTGGTGGACATGGTGAAGAGTGTCGCCAAACAACTGGGAAACACGCCGGCGGTGTGCCGCAAATGCTACATCCATCCGGCCGTGGTCGAGCATTTCATGCGCGGCGCCCTCGCCGAACTGCCACGGCCACGTACGCGCAAGGGCCTGCGTGAAGAAGAAGTGGCGCTGGCGATGTTTCTGGAGCGAATGAGCGAGATGGCGCAAGCCTCCTGAGAAGGCATAGGCGCAAGTTGTCTATTTTTTGCACAATCGCCATAGGCTTCTATAGTTGATGTGACACGAATCAACTGCGGTGACGCCATGGAAGACCCCTTCATCGTGAAGCGTTGCAACAAGATCGTCATTCATGGACGCCGCGCCGGGGAGCGCCCGCAGCCACCGGCCGAAGCCACGGCCTGGTTCCGTATCTGCGATGCGCGTACCAACGGTTTCATCGGTGACGGCTACGACGATCAGCTCGATGCGCAACGCGAATGCCAGCGACTCAACGCAGCCAGTTCTGTGTCAGCGGCCCACCGTCACCGGGCGGAGGCCGGCGATTAGCGGGTCTATACTGAAAGCAGCTGTGACTCGCCGGCCTTTGGCTACCACTCACTGCTGTTCTTGAA
Source organism: Pseudomonas sp. SWRI99 (assembly GCF_014270125.1). Classification (NCBI taxonomy): domain Bacteria; kingdom Pseudomonadati; phylum Pseudomonadota; class Gammaproteobacteria; order Pseudomonadales; family Pseudomonadaceae; genus Pseudomonas; species Pseudomonas sp. SWRI99. The sequence goes on from NZ_JABWQR010000004.1 coordinate 184,178, forward strand.
TGGAGGTGTTCCATGTCCGAAAAAGAGTCCATCACCACCCTCCTCACCCTGCTCGACGCCCGCCAGGCGCGCCTCGCCGCCGCTTGCAAGGAGATCGCCGACTGGGTCGATCACCAAGGCGGCCACCCCACCGCGCTGCGCATCCGCGACCGCCTGAACGATATCGAAAAAGACACGCCGCTGATCCGCAACACGCTGTCGTCGCTCAAGCCCGTCGACCGGCCGCTGCCACGTTTTAGATAGGCCGATCGCCCTGCTGATATTCGCGCGGCGTGCAGCCAAATTCACGGCGGAACACCGTGTGCAGATATTGCGCGGATTTAAAACCGCAACTGCGCGCGATGTCGGCAATGGCCGCGCCGGTATGGTTCAGGCCACTGGCCGCGGCCGCCAGTTTGAAGCGCAGGATCTCGTCGTGCACGCTGCAGCCACGGACCTTGCGAAAATGCGCTTCCAGGGATGAGCGCGAAATGCCGACATACCCGGCCACTTGCGCCGTCTTGATGCCCTGACACGCGTACTGACGAATGAACAGCAGCGCTTGCATCACATACGGATTGCCCAACGGCTGATGCAGGCTCGACGTCTGCACATTGATCGCGTCCGGCGGGATGAGGATCTGTGTCCCCGTGGACGGCATGCCGTGCAGCATCTGATGGAGCAGATGCGCAGCGGTGCGGCCCATGGTCTCGGTGCCCTGAATCACTGAACTCAACGGCACCCGGGTCAGACTGCGGGTCAGCGGATCGTTATCGATGCCGATCAACGCGACTTGCTCGGGCACTGCGATGCCGGCGGTCAGGCAAGCCTGGAGCAACTGCCGCGCCCGGGCGTCACTGACGGCGATAATCCCCACCGGCTTGGGCAGGCTTTGCAGCCAGGCGATCTGTTGTTCGACGGCGCTGTCCCACAGCGGCGCGCTGGTGCCCATGCCGCGATAGATCTCAACCTCCAGGCCATCGCGCTGCATCAAACGGCGAAAGGCTTTTTCGCGCTCCTGCGCCCAGCGGTTGGCTTGCGCCTCGGGCAGGCTGAAGCAGGCAAATCGCGTCAGCCCTGCCTCGATCAAATGCTCGTAGGCCATTTTCATCAGGGCGTCGTTATCGGTCGCGACGTAGGGAATGCCCTTGGGGTACGCCCGCGCATCCTGATAAGAACCACCCACCGCGACCACCGGCCTGTTGATGCCGGCCAGTGCTTCGCCGATCAGCGGATCGTCGAAGTCGGCAATGATCCCGTCGCCCTGCCAGCGTTCGATGCCTTTCAGGCGACAAAGAAAATCCTCCTCGAGAAACAGATCCCAGGACGCGCGCGTGCTGCTCAGGTAGTTGCCGATGCCGCTGATGATGCCGCGGTCGTAGATCTTGTTGCCGTTGAACAACAGGGCGATGCGGTGCACGGGCGGGACGGTTTTCATGGGCAGATCCGGGCCATCGATGCCGAAGCGATCGGCACAGACTAGGCCCGCGCGCGGCGAAGCTCAATAGTCAAAATCGCACACCCGGTTGGTGATTTTCATAATCAGCCCCCCCTGCGCCGTTGCTAGTATCGAGGCACACCAAGAACAACAAAGGACCGCCCCATGTCGTTTTTCCCCGATGTCGACAAGATCCGCTACGAGGGCCCCGCCAGCGAATCCGCCCTCGCCTTCCGCCACTATGACGCCGATAAAATCGTCCTCGGCAAACCGATGCGCGAGCACCTGCGCATGGCGGTCTGCTACTGGCACACGTTCGTCTGGCCGGGTTCCGACGTATTCGGCGCCGGTACGTTCAAGCGGCCCTGGCAGCGAAGTGGCGATCCCATGGAATTGGCGATCGGCAAGGCCGAGGCGGCGTTCGAATTCTTCAGCAAACTGGGCATCGATTATTACTGCTTCCACGACACCGACGTCGCGCCCGAAGGCAACTCCCTGCGCGAGTACCGCCATAACTTCGCGCAGATGGTCGATCATCTGGAGCGTCATCAAGAGCAGTCGGGTATCAAGCTGCTGTGGGGCACCGCCAATTGCTTCAGCAATCCGCGCTTCGCCGCTGGCGCCGCGAGCAATCCCGACCCGCAGGTTTTCGCCTGCGCCGCCGCCCAGGTGTTCAGCGCAATGAACGCGACACAGCGCCTCAAGGGTTCGAATTACGTGCTCTGGGGCGGTCGCGAAGGCTATGAAACCTTGCTCAATACCGACCTCAAACGCGAGCGCGAACAACTCGGGCGTTTCATGCGCATGGTGGTCGAGCACAAGCACAAGATCGGCTTCAAGGGCGACCTGCTGATTGAACCGAAACCGCAGGAGCCAACCAAGCATCAGTACGATTACGACACCGCCACGGTGTTCGGCTTTCTCCAGCAGTTCGGTCTGGAAAACGAGATCAAGGTCAACATCGAAGCCAACCACGCAACGCTCGCCGGGCACAGCTTCCACCACGAAATCGCCACGGCGACGTCGCTGGGCATCTTCGGCAGCATCGACGCCAACCGCGGCGACCCACAGAACGGCTGGGACACCGATCAATTCCCCAACAGCGTCGAGGAGATGACTCTGGCCACTTATGAAATCCTCAAGGCCGGCGGTTTCACCCATGGCGGCTTCAACTTCGACTCCAAGGTGCGCCGCCAGAGTCTCGACGACATCGACCTGTTCCACGGCCACGTTGCCGCCATGGACGTGCTCGCCCTGGCGCTGGAACGTGCCGCTGCGATGGTCCAGGACGACCGTCTGCAAAAATTCAAGGATCAGCGTTACGCCGGCTGGCAACAGCCGTTAGGGCAGGCGTTGCTGGCCGGTGAGTTCAGTCTTGAATCACTGGCCGAACACGCCTTCAGCAACGAGCTCAACCCACACGCCGTCAGCGGCCGCCAGGAGATGCTCGAGAACGTCGTCAACCGGTTCATTTATTCCTGAGCACGACGCGGGTCGCGGTGACATTTCCATGACAATTCTGTCGCCGCGAACCTCGATCAACGATCTACAGTTTCTGGCGCACCATGCGCCTCGTCAGGCAGTGTCTTCCAACAACAATAAAAGGACGCACCACCATGAACAAAGCCAAACGTACCTTGCTCGCCGGCGCCCTCGCCCTGCTCTCGTTACCGGTCATGGCCGACTCGGCCAACCCGAAAATCGGTTTTTCCATCGATGACCTGCGCCTCGAACGCTGGTCGCGCGACCGCGATTATTTCGTCGCGGCGGCGGAGAAAATGAACGCCAAGGTCTTTGTGCAATCGGCCGATGCCAACGAGCAGAAGCAGATTTCACAAATCGAAAACCTGATTTCCCGTGGCGTCGACGTGATCGTCATCGTGCCGTTCAACGCCACCGTGCTGACCAATGCGGTCGCCGAGGCGAAGAAGGCCGGGATCAAAGTGGTGTCGTATGACCGCTTGATTCTTAACGCCGATGTCGACGCCTACATTTCCTTTGATAACGAAAAAGTCGGCGAGATGCAGGCCGGCGGTGTGCTCAAGGCTGCGCCGAAGGGCAACTACTTCCTGCTCGGTGGCGCACCGACCGACAACAACGCGAAGATCCTGCGTGAAGGCCAGATGAAAGTGCTGCAACCGGCGATCGACAAAGGCGACATCAAAATCGTCGGCCAGCAGTGGGTCAAGGAATGGAACCCGACCGAGGCGCTGAGCATCGTCGAAAACGCACTGACCCGTAACAACAACAAAATCGACGGCATCGTCGCCTCCAACGACGCCACCGCCGGCGGCGCAATCCAGGCGCTGGCCGCGCAGAAGCTGGCCGGCAAGGTGCCGATCTCCGGTCAGGACGCCGACCTTGCCGCTGTGAAGCGAGTCATCGACGGCACGCAGACCATGACCGTCTACAAGCCACTGAAACTGATCGCCTCCGAAGCCGCCAAGCTGTCGGTACAACTGGCGCGCAACGAAAAACCGACCTATAGCTCGCAGTACGACAATGGCAGCAAAAAAGTCGACACCATCCTGCTCACGCCCACCGCGTTGACCAAGGACAACATCGACCTGCTCGAACAGGACGGCTTCTACACCAAGGCACAGATCGCCGGGAAGTGATCAGACCGTAACGTTCTGATCATGCACAACCCTTGTGGGAGCGAGCCTGCTCGCGAAGACGGTATGTCAGTCAGCAAAGCAGTGTCTGGACTGACGTTTTCGCGAGCAGGCTCGCTCCCACAGGTCCAGTGTCCGAGTCTTGGTCTGTGAGCCTCTCCCATGTCCGACTATCTGCTGCAAATGAACGGCATCGTCAAATCCTTCGGCGGTGTCAAAGCCCTCAATGGCATTGATATCAAGGTCAGGCCCGGTGAATGCGTGGGCCTGTGCGGAGAGAATGGCGCCGGCAAGTCAACGTTGATGAAGGTGCTGTCGGCGGTCTATCCCTACGGCACCTGGGACGGTGAAATTCTCTGGGATGGCCAGCCGCTGCGCGCGCAATCGATCAGCGAAACGGAAGCGGCCGGCATCGTCATCATTCACCAGGAACTGACCCTGGTGCCCGACCTGTCCGTGGCCGAAAACATTTTCATGGGCCATGAACTGACCTTGCCCGGCGGGCGCATGAATTACCCGGCGATGATCCACCGCGCCGAAGCCCTGATGCGCGAGCTGAAAGTGCCGGACATGAACGTCTCGCTGCCGGTTTCGCAGTACGGCGGGGGTTACCAGCAACTGGTGGAAATCGCCAAGGCCTTGAACAAACAGGCGCGCCTGTTGATTCTCGACGAGCCCTCCTCTGCCCTGACCCGCTCGGAAATCGAGGTGCTGCTCGACATCATCCGCGACCTCAAGGCCAAGGGCGTCGCCTGTGTTTACATCTCGCACAAGCTCGATGAGGTGGCTGCGGTGTGCGACACCATTGCGGTGATCCGCGACGGTCGGCATATCGCGACCACGGCCATGGCCGACATGGACATTGCGCAGATCATCACGCAAATGGTCGGACGCGAAATGGCCAACCTCTACCCCACCGAACCGCACGAGGTCGGCGAGGTCATTTTCGAGGCACGCCACGTCACCTGTTATGACGTCGACAGCCCGAAGCGCAAACGCGTCGACGACGTGTCGTTCGTTCTCAGGCGTGGCGAAATACTCGGCATTGCCGGCCTGGTCGGTGCCGGGCGCACAGAGCTGGTGTCCGCGCTGTTCGGCGCCTATCCGGGGCGCTACGAAGCGCAGGTGTGGCTGGAGGGTCAGTGCATCGACACGCGCACGCCGCTCAAAGCGATCCGCGCCGGCCTGTGCATGGTCCCCGAGGACCGCAAGCGCCAAGGCATCATTCCGGATCTGGGCGTCGGGCAGAACATCACCCTGGCGGTCCTCGACAGCTATTCGAAACTGACACGCATCGACGCCGAAGCCGAACTGGGCAGCATCGAGCGGGAAATCTCGCGCCTGCACTTGAAAACCGCCAGTCCGTTTCTGCCAATCACCAGCCTCTCGGGCGGCAACCAGCAAAAAGCGGTGCTGGCGAAGATGCTGCTGACCAAACCGAAGGTGCTGATTCTCGACGAGCCGACCCGTGGCGTCGACGTCGGCGCCAAGTACGAAATCTACAAGCTCATGGGCGCGCTGGCTGCCGAAGGGGTGGCGATCATCATGGTGTCGTCGGAACTGGCCGAAGTGCTCGGGGTGTCCGACCGCGTGCTGGTGATCGGCGATGGCCGCCTGCGCGGCGACTTCATCAACCAGCAATTGACCCAGGAACAGGTGCTCGCCGCCGCGCTCAGCCAACCCGATGGGCATCACCATAATGATCGGAAGTCCGCGTAGATGAATCAGGTCAAACAACTGTTCACCCGCTACAAAATGCTCGCGCTGGTCATCGCCGTGGCGCTGATCTGGCTGTTCTTCAGTTGGCAGACCGAGGGTGGTTTCCTCACCCCGCGCAACCTCTCCAACCTGCTGCGGCAAATGTCGATCACCGGGATTCTCGCCTGCGGCATGGTGCTGGTGATCATCAGCGGCGAGATCGATTTGTCGGTCGGCTCGTTGCTGGGTTTGCTCGGCGGGCTGGCGGCGATTCTGGACGTCGTCTACCACATTCCGCTGCTGGCCAACCTCAGTCTGGTCGCGCTGTGTGGCTTGATGATCGGCTTGGCCAACGGCTACATGACCGCCTATCTGCGCATCCCTTCGTTCATCGTCGGCCTGGGCGGCATGTTGGCGTTTCGCGGCATCTTGCTGGGTATTACCGGCGGCACGACCATCGCCCCGGTGTCGCCGGAACTGGTGTATGTCGGCCAGGGTTATCTGCCGCACGCGGTGGGCAGCGGATTGGGCATTGTGCTGTTCGCACTGACGCTGTTCCTGACCTGGAAGCAACGCCGCAACCGCGCGCTGCATGGATTGGCCGCGCATTCACGGGTGCGGGATGGACTGCGGGTGGTGCTGATCGGCGCGGTAATCACCGGGTTCGTCGTGACCCTCAACAGCTACGACGGGATTCCGGTGCCGGTGTTGCTGCTGTTGGTGCTGCTCGGTGTGTTCAGCTACGTCACCAGCCAGACCGTGTTCGGCCGTCGGGTGTATTCGGTGGGCAGCAACATGGAGGCGACACGCCTGTCGGGCATCAATGTGCAGGCAGTGAAATTGTGGATTTTCGGCATCATGGGGGTGATGTGTGCGTTGGCCGGGATGGTCAATACCGCGCGCCTGGCGGCCGGTTCGCCGTCGGCGGGCAGCATGGGCGAACTCGACGCCATTGCCGCGTGCTTTATCGGCGGCACCTCGATGCGCGGCGGATCGGGCACGGTGTACGGCGCGCTGCTCGGAGCCCTAGTGATCACCAGCCTCGACAACGGTATGTCGATGCTCGACGTCGACAGTTACTGGCAGATGATCGTCAAGGGCAGCATCCTGGTACTCGCCGTGTGGGTCGATGTCAGCACCCGCACCGCCCGGCGCTGAGCGTTGCCGGGCCGCCCGCTAGCGTGACTGGGCGCGCTGGCGGCAGGCCTCGCCGAAGGCATGGAAAATCACCCGGTAATCGGCATTGTCCATGACGTGCCATTCCGGGTGCCATTGCACCGCCAGGGCAAAGCCCTCGCTGCCTTCCACCGACAGCGCTTCAATCAAGCCGTCCTCGGCGATCGCCTCGATACGCAGGCCTTCGGCGACTTGCCCGATGCCTTGTCCGTGCACTGAATTGACTTTGATCACCCCGTTCAGGCCCAGCCGCGACAGCACACCGCCCGGCTGCACGGTCACGTCGTGAGTGCGAGCGTATTGTTCCTCGATTGATTCGTCGCTGGGCGGTTCGTGTTCCGGCCCCGGTTCGTCGAGTTGCTGATCAAGCGTTCCGCCGAACGCCACGTTCAGTTCCTGCAACCCCCGGCACAGGCCGAGCACCGGTAAACCGGCGTCAACGGCGGCGCGCCATAGCGGCAGCGCCAATTGATCGCGCGCCGGATCGTGCTCGGTGCCCGGCGGGTTCGGGCGGCCACCATAGTGATGCGGTTCGATGTTCGACGGCGCGCCGGTGAACAACAGACCGTCGAGGCTGGCGATGATCTGCGCCGGGTCGAGCAAGTCAGGAAACATCGGCAGAATCAGCGGCAACCCCTTCGCCGCCGTGGCCACCGCTTGCGAATTCTTGTCGTCATTCATTTGCACGGCGTGCGGACCGATCTGCGAGGAACAGGCCGTGACCCCGATGATGGGCAGACGAGACATATGAACACCCCCGTTGTGCTGTTATCAGTGCTTTGTCCCTATGTGGATTGCGCTGCGAGCCGGTGCGTTCCTTTAATTTCGACCGCAGCCGATCCCACCTGCGGGAACGGGCTTGCTCGCGAAAGCGCTGGGTCAGTCAGCACTGCTCTGGCTGAAAGATTGCCTTCGCGAGCAAGCTCGCTCCCACATGGATTGCCGCTGCACACACAACCTGCTGACACACAATAAAACCTGTAGGAGTGAGCCTGCTCGCGAAAGCGCCGGGTCAGTCAGCACTTCTCCAACTTTCAGATCGCCTTCGCGAGCAAGCCCGCTCCCACATGGATCGCCGCCGCACACACGCGACCTGCTGACACCACAAAAACACCTGTAGGAGTGAGCCTGCTCGCGAAAGCGCCGGGTCAGTCGCCACTTCTCCAACTGACAGATCGCCTTCGTGAGCAGGCTCGCTCCCACATGGATTGCCGCCGCACACACAACCTGCTGACACCACAAAAACACCTGTAGGAGTGAGCCTGCTCGCGAAAGCGTCGGGTCAGTCAGCACTTCTCCAACTGACAGATTTCCTTCGCGAGCAAGCTCGCTTCCACATGGTCTTTTCTGGATCCAGCCACTGGCAAACGACCTCTCATCCCGTCACGCACGAATACAGTTGAACCTCAAACGGCGGCGTTTTTTCTATCGCTAACACACCGATGGAGGATTGCAACATGACTGACCATCCGCTGATAGCGACTCACTCCCGAAACGACAGCCAGCAGCGCGGGGCGATGACCGGCGCCGAGCGTGCGTTGTCGCTGACGGCCGGGGCCGCGTTGTTAACGCATGGCTGGCGCAAGGGTGGCCTGGCCGGTGCTCTGGAAATCGTGGCCGGGGCGTATGGCGTGTGGCGCGGCGTTGTCGGCCATTGCCGTTTGAAACAGGCGCTGACGCCCACGCCGTTCGAGCAGCAGTTCAGCCGTGAGCACCACTGGCCGATCAGCGAAGCCATTACCCGCAGCGTGACCATCATGCGACCGCTGGAAGAAGTCTGGGACTTTATCGCCCGTGTCGACAATATCGGCCCGCTGCTGCGCTGGGTCGACAGCGTCGAGCAACTGACGCCCGACACCACGCGCTGGACGGTCCGCGCGCCCGCCGGGCGGCGCCTGCACTGGACGCTGGTCCGTCAGCCTGCCGAGAACGGCAATTCACTGCATTGGCAGACCTCGGCCGAGTCGCGCTGGCAGCACGATATCTCGGTATCGCTCACGCCTGCGCCGGCCGGTCGCGGCACCGAAGTCAAAGCCGTGATCGCCTGCAAACCGGCGATGGGCAAATTCGGCTACGGTCTCGCCCGGGCCATCAGCCTGTTCAGCGACAAGGCCTTGCTCAACGGCCTGCAAGCGATAAAACAGCAAATGGAAACTGGCGAAGTCAGCAACAACCGACTGCGCCCCGAAGGCGACGATGATTTCTTTTATGTCCACGGCGAAAGCACGGACACCGCCGGCCAGCAATCGGTCAAGACCGGCGTGGTGATTGAAGGAGGGATTCACTGATGCGCGCACTTACCTGGCAAGCCCCCAACCGTTTGCAAGTCGACAACGTGGCCGATCCGGCGATCCTCAACCCGCGCGATGCAATCATTCGCGTGACACTGTCGTCGGTGTGCGGCTCCGATCTGCATTTGCTCGGCGGTTACGTTCCGGCGATGAAGCCGGGCGATATCATCGGTCATGAGTTCATGGGCGAGATCGTCGAAGTCGGGCCCGGCGTCAACGGCCTGCGCAAAGGTGACAAGGTCATCACCATTTCGATCATCGGCTGCGGACATTGCGAACACTGTCAGCGCAGCGATTTTTCCTGCTGCGACAACTCCAATCCCAACCCCTCCGCCACCGACCTCGCCTACGGCCAACCGTGCTGCGGCATCATCGGCTACAGCCATGCCTTCGGCGGCTATCCGGGCAGCCACGCCACCTACGTGCGCGTGCCGTACGCCGACACCAACCTGTTCAAAGTGCCTGAAGGCGTACGCGACGAACAGGCGTTATTCGTTTCCGACGCCGCGCCAACCGGCTATTTCGCCGCCGACAACGCACGGATCCAGCCGGGCGACACGGTGGCGGTGTGGGGCTGCGGCGGGGTCGGGCTGATGGCGATCTGCAGCGCCTATCTGCTCGGTGCAGAGCGGGTGATTGCGATCGATCGCTACCCGGACCGCCTGCGTCTGGCCGAAGAACGTGGCAAGGCGATCACCATCAACTACGAACGCACCAACGTCCACGAGGCCCTGTTGGAACTGACCGGCGGACGCGGGCCGGATCGTTGCATCGATTGCGTCGGCATGGAGGCCCACGGCACCGAGATCGATTACGCCTACGACAAAACCAAGCAGATGCTGCGCCTGCACACCGAGCGCGGCACGGTGCTGCGTCAGGCCATTCGCGCCTGCCGCAAGGGCGGCACGGTGTCGGTGGTCGGTGTGTACGGCGGCCTGCTCGATAAATTCCCGATGGGCGCGATTGTCAACAAGGCCCTGACGCTCAAGTCCGGGCAGCAGCCGGGGCAACGCTACGCGCCGACCTTGTTCGAACACATCCAGAAAGGCGAACTCGACCCCTCGTGGTTGCTTACCCACCCCATGAGCCTGGAGGATGGCGCGCAGGGTTATCAGATGTTCAAGGACAAAACCGACCAGTGCCTGCGGGCCGTATTCAAACCATGAAGCACAGCGCCACTGACGCCGGCAGGCGTTGCCGGCAGCAGTGGCGTTGCCAACCTAGTCGTCCGCGTGATTATGCGCATCGGCGCACGGCAACCGGCCTGACTCGCCACCGGCAATTCGCTCCGCCTGGTCGATACCGCGCTTGAGCGCGTCTTCAACGGTCCATTCGATGCCGGGCAGTTTTTTGATTCGCTCGTGGGCGCATTCACCGGTCGCGGTGTAGACGCTGATGAACATTTCAATGTCGCCATCCTCCGCCTCCCGTGTCCGCACTTCGATGTGACAGCCGTTTTCGACTTCTTCCGTATGGCACTTTTCGTCCTTTTCCGTCGCCTTCCATTTCCTGTAGGTTTCGCCGCGTATGAACATGTCGTACTCCTGAAGTGAATCCGCTCTCTTCAAAGACCCACCCTCTCGCTGGATGATTCCCGGTTTGCCGAGAGGCATTTTCAGCATAACTCGCTAGTTCCTCTCCGCCGTTTCGCTAGTTCAACCGTTCGTCAGTTTGCGAAACATTTTGTCAAACCAATGCCTGAGCGCTTATTCAAAAATTTCGAGGCCCAGGCGAGCTCAACTACTACTCGTTAGTCAGCCCCACAGTAATAAACCGGTACAGAAACAGTGTTTTCTGTCCACGGCAAACTGTTGCCGAAAGAATAGAGCGGGCCCACTTCGCTTCGCTTGCCAAACAAGTGAAGCGCTATTACCCCGGGATAAACACGCGTCGCCGTTACGACGTTAAAAGGATCGATACTTAGAACAGGAGCCTATATGAAGCGAACAATCAGCTATTGCCTGGTCTATCTCGCTACCAGCGTTCTGCTCGCCGGTTGCAATCTGATCGTGTTCAATCCCAAGGGCCAGGTTGCCCGGGACGAGCGCGACCTCATCATTCTCGCAACGGGCCTCATGCTGCTGGTGGTGATACCGGTGATCGTCATGATGTTCGTGTTTGCCTACCGTTACCGCGCCACCAACAAGAAGGCCAAGTACTCGCCGCGCTGGGCCAGCTCGCACAAGATCGAGGCAGTGGTCTGGGGCGTGCCGTTCCTGATCATCTGCGTGCTGGGCTGGGTGACGTGGGAAACCACGCACTCGCTGGACCCTTATCGACCGCTGGATTCGGACACACCACCGCTCAACGTGCAGGTCGTGGCGACTGACTGGAAATGGTTGTTCATCTACCCCGACCTGGGCATCGCTTCGGTCAATGAACTGGCGGTGCCGGTGAATACCCCGGTGAGTTTTACCGTAACGTCAGATGCGGCGATGACTTCGTTTTTCATCCCGGCGCTGGGCGGCCAGATTTATGCAATGGCGGGCATGCAGACCAAGTTGCATTTGATTGCCAACGAAACCGGCCAGTTTCGCGGGATTGCCGCCAACTATAACGGCCATGGTTTCTCCGACATGCACTTCAGTACGTTGTCGCTCACTGGCGCGGATTACGAAGCGTGGGTCAACAAAGTCAAAAGCGCGTCACAAAAACTTGATCACGCCAGTTATGCGCAGTTGGCCAAACCTTCCGTCGCCCACCGGATTACTTATTACTCGGCCGTTCAGGATCGGCTGTTTCTGGACATCGTCGACAAGTATGAAGGCATGAACAAGGCACCCCGTGCCAAAGACAGTCAGGTGCAACGTAACAGCGATGACAAGCGCGCTGATCAACAACCGAGTCTGCTGGCCGAGGAGCGTTAATAATGTTCGGGAAACTTTCGTGGGACGCCGTTCCATTGCACGAGCCGATTGTCATGTACACCCTGGCCATCGTGGGCCTGATGGGTTTTGCCCTGATCGGCACCGTTACCTGGAAGCGCAAGTGGGGTTACCTCTGGCGTGAGTGGTTCACCTCAGTCGACCACAAGAAAATCGGCTGCATGTACATCATCGTCGCGCTGGTCATGCTGCTGCGTGGCTTCTCCGACGCAATCATGATGCGCACTCAGCAGGCGATGGCCTCCAGTGGCGGGCCGGGCTATCTGCCACCGGAACACTACGACCAGATCTTCACCGCCCATGGCGTGATCATGATTTTCTTCATGGCCATGCCGTTCGTGGTCGGCCTGATGAACATCGTCGTGCCCTTGCAGATTGGAGCGCGCGATGTGGCTTACCCGTTTCTCAACGCACTGAGTTTCTGGCTGTTCGTGGTCGGCGCGGCGCTGGTGAACATCTCCCTGGGCGTCGGCGAATTTGCCCGCACCGGCTGGGTCGCCTACCCGCCCTTGTCCGAACTGGGCTATAGCCCCGGGGTCGGCGTCGACTACTACATCTGGTCATTACAGATATCCGGGATCGGCACGCTACTGACGGGGGTCAATTTCTTTGTGACCATCCTGAAGATGCGCACCGAGGGCATGACCCTGTTCAAAATGCCGGTGTTCACCTGGAATGCGTTGTGCACCTCGGTGCTGATTCTTGCGGCATTCCCGATCCTCACCGCAACGCTGCTGATGCTCACGCTCGACCGTTATCTGGGCATGCACTTCTTCACCAACGAGGCCGGCGGCAACCCGATGATGTACGTCAACCTCATCTGGGCCTGGGGCCATCCGGAGGTGTACATCCTGATCCTGCCGGCGTTCGGGATCTTTTCCGAGATCGCCGCGACCTTCAGCAGCAAGCGCCTGTTCGGTTACGTTTCACTGGTGTGGGCGACGATCGCGATCACGATTCTCTCGTTTGTCGTCTGGCTGCATCACTTCTTCACCATGGGCGCCGGGGCCAATGTCAACGCGTTCTTCGGGATCATGACGATGATCATCGCGGTGCCGACCGGGGTGAAAATCTTCACCTGGCTGTTCACCATGTACCGTGGTCGGGTGCGTTTTGAAACGCCGATGTTGTGGACCCTCGGCTTTATCGTCACGTTCAGCATCGGCGGCATGACGGGTGTGCTGCTCGCCGTGCCCGGTGCCGACTTCCTGCTGCATAACAGCCTGTTCCTGATCGCCCACTTCCATAACGTCATCATCGGTGGCGCGGTGTTTGGCTACATGGCCGGGCTGACGTACTGGTTCCCCAAAGCCTTCGGCTTCCGTCTCAACGACAAGCTCGGGCGCATCGCGTTCTGGTGCTGGCTGATCGGCTTTTACTTCGCTTTCATGCCCTCCTACGTCCTCGGTTTCATGGGCATGACCCGGCGCCTCAATCACTTCGATAATCCGGACTGGCAGCCCTGGCTGCTCCTGGAATTGCTGGGGGTGGGCATCATTCTCTGCGGCGTCACCGCGCAGGCGCTGCAACTGTTCGTCAGCATTCGCAACCGCGCCAAATACCGCGACCTCACCGGCGATCCGTGGGACGGGCGCACGCTGGAATGGGCCACGGCCTCGCCGCCGCCGTTCTACAACTTTGCCGAGCAACCGAAAGTCAGCGACCTCGACGCCTACTGGGGCATGAAGGAGCGCGGCGTCAGTACGCTCAATCACACTGACTACCGCGCCATACATATGCCGCGCAACACCTCGGCCGGTCTGGTGATCAGCGTGTTCGCGCTGATCTGCAGCTTCGCCCTGGTGTGGCACATCTGGTGGCTGGCGATCTTCGGGCTGGTCGCTTCGGTGGCGGCGATGATCGTGCGCAGCTACGACGAAGACATTGACTATTTCGTGCCGGCTGAAGAAGTCGCGCGGATTGAAAAAGCGCGTCTCAAAGACTTGGCGGAGGCCTGATCATGTCCAATATCGTGCTGGATAAAGACATCGCCCATAGCCATGAGCAGGGCCACGAAGATGCGGGTTCGATGCGCGTGTTCGGTTTCTGGATCTACCTGATGACCGACTGCATCCTGTTCGCCACGCTGTTCGCCGGCTATGCGGTGTTGCGCGACAGTGTGGCGGGCGGTCCGTCGACGGTGGACATTTTCGAGCTGCCGTATGTGCTGGTCGAAACCGCGCTGCTGTTGTTGAGCAGCATCACCTACGGCTACGCAATGCTGGCGATGAACCGCAATCACACCGGCCATGTGCTGCGCTGGCTGGGGGTTACGTTCGTTCTGGGTTGCGGCTTTATCGCGATGGAAATCAACGAATTCCATCACCTGATCGCCGAAGGCTACGGGCCGGACCGCAGCGGTTTCCTCACCGCGTTCTTCACTCTGGTCGGCACCCACGGGGCCCACGTGCTTAGCGGGCTGGTATGGATGGCGGTGCTGATGGCGCAGATCCGCAGCCGCGGCCTGACCAATACCAACACCACGCGCCTGAGTTGCCTGAGCCTGTTCTGGCACTTCCTCGACGTGGTGTGGATCTGCGTATTTACCGTGGTTTATCTGCTGGGGGTGGTCTGACATGTATAACCAAAGTCCGATTCATAGCAGTGCCGGCACCAGCCATGGCACCGCCCGTTCGTACCTGATCGGGTTCATCATTTCGGTAGTCCTGACCGCGATCCCGTTTGCGCTGGTGATGTATCCCACGCTGCCGCGACACCTCACCGCGTGGGTGGTTGTCGCGCTGGGTGTGGTGCAGATTTTCGTCCATCTGAAATATTTCCTGCACCTGGACACCGCCGCAGAGCAGCGCTGGAACCTGATCGCGCTGATCTTTTCCGTTGTCATCATTGTGCTGCTCGTGGGGCTCTCGTTATGGATCATGAACAGCATTCATCACAACATGCTGGCGCACTGAAGCAATGGCTGCTGCCGCTCAATGTCGGTATCGAACTGACCAAGCCCGGGATCATCTTCGGCAATCTTGCGTCGGTGTTCGGCGCGTATTGCCTGGCCGGCGCCGGGCAGCCGATTGCGCCAGGGCATCTGCTCGCGACGTTACTGGGAACGGCGCTGGTCATCGGTTGTGGCTGCGTCATCAACAATTGCGTCGACCGCGACATCGACCGGCGCATGGTACGCACCTGCCACCGTGCGCTGGCGATTCGCGCCGTCTCGGTCCCGACCGCGCTGTGCTATGCCCTGACGCTCGGCCTGATCGGTTTTGGCCTGTTGTGGACACGCACCAATGCCGTCGCGTGCGCAGCGGCGGCGGTCGGTCTGCTGATTTACGCGGGGGTTTACACGTGCCTGATGAAGCGCCGCTCGCACTGGGGCACGCTGGTCGGCAGTCTGTCCGGTGCGATGCCGCCGGTGATCGGTTATTGCGCCGTGACGGCACGCCTGGATGCGACGGCGTGGATGCTGATCGTGGTGTTCTGTTGCTGGCAAATGCCGCACTCCCACGCCATCACGTTGATGCGCCGCGACGATTTCAAGGCCGCCGGATTACCGACCTTGACGCTCGCCGAGGCGCGCAAGCAGATCCTCGGTTACATGATTGCGTTCCTTGCCGCCAGCCTCTTGCTGGGCCTGATCAGCCGACTCGGCGTGGCGTATTTTTTGCTCGTGGCGAGCCTTGGCGGCTACTGGCTCTGGCTCGCGCTGCGCAGCCCTCCGGCAACCGAGCAAAAAGCCTGGGCGCGAAAGATTTTCGCAGTGTCGATCATGGTGGTGCTCGGGCTTAACCTCGCCATGACGCTGGGGTGACGCGCGGTCAGCGCATGCAACGATTCCATCCGCAGGAGAACTGAAATGGACGAAGAAACCCTCAGAAAAACCGCCTACCGCATCTGGGAAGAACAAGGCCGTCCCCACGGTCAGGATTTCGAGCATTGGTTCCAGGCACAAGCGGAATTGGATGCGTTCGATTCGGACGGCTTGCCAGGCTCTATCGCCAGCAGCGTAGCGCCGCCTGCGCCACAGAAAAAATCCAGAGATACGCCTGCGTCAGCGGAGAAAAAGCCTCGCGCCAAAACGTCTTCGGCGAAGAAATGACCCCGTTGCGCACAACCGGGCGGCGAACGGATGAAACGCGGCATTAATCTGGTTGCGGCCGCGTTCGCCCTCACCGCCCTGTCGTATGGCCTGGCGCGCTTTGCCTATGGACTGCTGCTGCCAAGAATTCGTGTGGATCTGGGGCTCAGCGTATCGGCCGCTGGATGGATCGGCGGCAGTGCCTTCGCCGCTTACTGTGTCGGCATCGTCGCGACGTTTTTGGGCAACGGCCGGCTGAGCGCGCGTGCGCTGGCAGTGATTGCCGGCGCCATGGCGTCGCTGGGGATGGCCGTGATGGTCCAGGCCTCGAACGGTTGGATGCTGGGTTGTGGCGTCGCGCTCGCCGGCTTGAGCACCGGCCTGACGTCACCACCGCTGGCCAGCGCCGTCGCTGCGCAGTTCGCCGACGATCAGCGTCCTCGGGCCAATGGTGTCATCAACGCCGGAACGGCGGCCGGCATCGTATTCTCCGGCGTGGCGGCGATGTTGGCCGCCGGGCAATGGCGTGAACTGTATGCGCTGTTCGCGATGATCGGCGTCGCGATAACGCTCTGGCTGTGGTTCGCCGTAGCGCCAGACGCTGCGAGTGACGCTGCACCGAGCGTCTCTTGGCCCATGCTGGCACGGCCCGGTTTGCTTGCCCTCAGTGGCAGCGCGTTTCTGATGGGGCTGGCGAGCACGGCGGTCTGGACATTCGGCGCCGACATTCTGCGTGGTGAATCCGGCTTCACCGAAGGGGCGATTGCCTGGGCCTGGATAGTGCTCGGCGTGGCCGGTCTCGGTGGCGGCTTCACGGGCGTGCTGCCCCGTCGATTCGGCATCGCCAGAATCCATGGACTCGCCCTGCTCGGCATTGCCCTTGGCACGCTTGCCCTGGCGGCGGCCGCAGTCGCGCCGATGTACGGCTTCGCAGCCCTGTGCCTGTTCGGCGCGGCTTACATTGTTTCGTCTGGCGCTTACCTGATTCAGGGCATCGGTCTGTTCCCGGATCGCCCGGACCTGGGCCTCGGTATTCCCTTCCTCGTTCTGGCGCTCGGCCAGACCGCCGGCACACCGCTTTTTGGCACGTTGCTGGAGGCGACCGGGGTTTTCACTGCTTTGATGGCGTGTGCAGTGGCCGCTTGCTGCGCCATTTTCTTGCCGCCGAATCAATCACGGCTCGACAGGGCCGACAGGTGACATCCAATGAAGTGAGGGCTCGACAATGACTGTGGACATCAGCAATTTCACCATCACCACCCCCCTGCCCATTTCGCCGACCAACCCGATTGCGCTGGAACTGATCGGTTCGCGAGCACTGCTCGAGTGCCCTGAAGTCATCGCAATGCTGCCGGACGGCTCGTTGCAGATGACGGCGCCCACCTTGGGTGCCTCCAGCAAGAGCACCAAGCGCACCCGCTGTGAATGGAAAGAGCCGGGGTACTGGCTGATATCCAGTGCGCCTGACCACTGGTGCCGTCAGCAAATGCGCCTGGTGAAAGTCAACGCCTTGCAGAAAGTGGTCATCGGCCAGATACACGTGAAGGGTTCCCAACAGCCTCCGCTCAAGGTGTTCTGGAACAAGGGCAAGATCACTCTGGGATTCCGCGCGAGCTTTCTGCAAGCGGATCCGGTCAACACGACGGTGCTGGAAAATGTGCCGCTCGGCGCATTGTTCCAACTCAACATCCACGCCAACGCAAACGGTGCCGTGTCTGTGTCGGCCAGTTGCAACGGGGTTAAGTCCACCTCCGCCATCCTGCGCTTCGACGACACCTGGAGCACCCAGACCCTGGCTTTCCACGGCGGGGTGTATAACCAGATCGATTACTCCGCCACCACCGACCCGAACGACGGCTCGATGTGCATTATCACCGACCTGTCTATCACCCACGCCTGACAGGGGCCGCTAGCTATCGTCACGCTCGATCATTTCGAGGTTAGATAGCTAGCGCATCAACTTGTAGATCAGCAAAAAGAGGGTACGCAGGCATAGAAAACCGATGACCCGGTTTTCTTGTACAAGCCTGTCTCGCTCTCCTTCCTCAGGCATTAATTCCTTGGTAGGCACACCCGTTGAAGGTGAATCACGCGGTTGGATATGGCGCAGCCGTTATCGCCGACGCCGGTGACAGGAGAATCGCCTACGCCTTGGGCAAACGGTGAAGGCGACACATTTTGTTTCATTCAAAACTTGGTTGGATCCAACATTCCGATCAACGGATAAGTCCTTGTTTCTCTTTTTTAATCAATAAGATATTTGATCCGCCTGAAGACCTTTGGTTTATCGCCAGATATCAGACGCCCCCAACTGACGTGCGTTATCTATGGTTCTGGACATACCCGTGGACGTCCACCCATGCACTCTCAGGGAGAAGTAATGGACAACATCGTCATCGCCGACAAATCCAGTTCTCAGCTCACTGCCCAAAACTGGGGCAATGTTCAGCTCAACCAGCCTTCAGTTGTACAAATGCCCGTCAGCCCCGACCAGCTGGCTTCAACCAGCCGGAGCGGTCAAGATTTGATCGTCAATCTGAAAAGCGGCGAGCAGATCAAAATTTCCAATTTCTTTGTCACCAGCCCTGACGGTGTTGCCAACGACATCGTCTTTCAAGGCGATGACGCGACGCTGTGGCAGGCGCGCTACAACGCCGAACCGTTCAATGGCTTTACCTTCGACGAAATCGGTTCGCTGGACGAACTGATTGCCGGCGTCGGCGTGGTCGAAGGTGCGACGCCCGCCTGGGCGATCGCCGGGCTCGGCCTGCTGGGTGCGGGGGGCGCTGCGGCGGCCGCGGGTGGAGGTGGTGGTGGAGGCGGTGGTGGTGGCGCAAGCAGCGGTGATGCGACGCCTCCCGCGCCTGCGACCGGGTTGACCTTATCGGCCGATGGCCGAGTGCTGAGTGGTTTTGGCGAAGCCGGCAGTCTGGTGCAGATACGTGACGCGGCGGGCAATATTCTAGGCACGGGAACCGTAGGGGCCGATGGGCGCTTTCAGGTTGAACTGGGTACGCCGCAGACCAATGGCCAACCGCTCGACGTCACGCTCACCGACGCTGCGGGCAATGTTTCCACACCCGGCTCCGTCACTGCGCCGGATGCCACCGCGCCCACGCCGCCCGCCAATCTGAGCGTAAGCGCCGATGGCACGCAACTGGGCGGGACCGGGGAAGCCGGCGCCACCATAGAGGTGCGTGCCGCCGATGGCACCCTGCTCGGCAGCGCCGTCGTGGCGGCGGATGGCACTTTCAATGTCGCACTCAGCCCGGCGCAGACCGGCGGACAGCCACTGATCGTCAGTGCCACCGATGCGGCCGGCAATACATCCTCTGGTGCCACGGTCAGCGCACCGGAAATTGTCGAACCGCAAACCCCGGCTAATCTCGGTTTGAGCAGTGACGGTAGCCAACTGACCGGCACCGCCAGAGCGGGAACAACCATTGAAGTTCGCGCGGCCAACGGAGAGTTGCTCGGGCGCGCGGTGGTGGGCGCCGACGGCACCTTTCTCCTGACGCTCATCCGTGCGCAGGCCAACGGCGAAGTCCTCAGTGTCCTGGCAATCAACAGCGTTGGCACGCAATCGCCAGCGGTCACGTTCAATGCGCCGGACATCACCGGCCCAGGCGCCGCGACTGATCTGGCGATCAGCAGCGATGGTCTTTCGATCACAGGTCGTGGCGAACCGGGCAGCACCGTCAGCGTCACCAATGCTCAAGGGACGGTGCTCGGCACAGCGCTCGTCGCAGCTGATGGCTCGTTCACGGTGCAACTCAACGTTGCGCAGATCAACGGGGAAACACTCAACGTGCAGCTCACTGACGCGGCGGCCAATCCGTCGCCGGTGGTGACCCTCATAACGGTTGACCTCGACGGCCTGACTCAGCCAAGCGACCTCGTCCTGAGCGTCGATGGCGCTCAAATGAGGGGGCGCGGACAGGCCGGATCAACCGTTACGGTACGCGATGCCAACGGCAACGTACTCGGCTCGGCCGTGGTCGCAGCAGACGGCACGTTCGTCGTGCAGCTGAGCAGCCCGCAGAACAATGGCGAAACGCTGCTGGTCAGTGCCAGCGACAGTGCCGGCAACACCTCTGCCCCGTTGACTTATGTGACGCCTGATACCCAAGGTCCTGCGCCGCTCACGGGCCTCACACTCGATGCCCAGGGCCAGACGCTGACCGGCAAGGGCGAAGTGGGCGCCTCGATCACCGTCCGTGACCCGGCCGGGAATATTATCGGCACTGGCACGGTGGGCGCCGATGGCAACTTCACCGTCAACCTCGCGACGGCGCAGACCGATGCGCAACAACTGCAAGTGATCCAGACCGACGCTGAGGGCAACCCGTCGGCGCCAGTCAATGTGATCGCACCGGACTTGACGATACCGGTTGCAGTCTCTGATGTGTCAATTTCGGCGAACGGCGCAATCGTCACCGGCGCGGGCCAGGTCGGCGCGACCGTTACCGTGACCGACGCAGCTGGCGTCGTCTTGGGAACGGCCATCGTCGGCAGCAACGGCCGCTTCGAAATCAATCTGTCGTCGCCACAGACCAACGGCCAGAATCTGAGCGTCGTGCAGACGGACGGCTCGCCCTCCGCTGCTCCGGCGGTGCCGGTCCAGGCACCTGATATTCAGGCCCCCGCCGCCCCTGCGGATCTGGCGCTGGATGCGGCCGGTACAACACTCACCGGCCGCGGTGAGCCTGGCGCCACCGTGTCGGTCAAGGATCTGGCCGGCAATACGTTAGGCACCGCGATCGTCGACGGCAGCGGTGCATTTTCGGTAACGCTGAACAGCCCGCAGACTGATGGTCAAGCGCTGCAAGTGAGCCAATCGGATGGCGTGAACGTTTCGCCCGAGACACCGCTGACCGCGGCGGACACCACGGCGCCGCTGGCACCTGACAACGTCGTGCTTGGCAGCAATGGCGTGACATTGACCGGGACCGGGCAAGCTGGGAGCACGGTCACGGTCAGCGCGCCGGACGGCACAGTGCTGGGTACCACGGTTGTTGCGAGCGACGGCAGCTTCAGCGTCAACCTGAGTCCGGCACAACTTGACGGCCAGGTATTGAGTGTCATCCAGACCGATGCGAGCGCCCTGCCCTCACCGGTCACCCCGGTCACCGCGCCGGACATCACCGCCCCACCCGCGCCGACCGGTCTGATCATCGATCCGGCAGGCGCGACAGTGACCGGCACGACGCAGCCTGGTAACACGGTGCAGGTGCTGGATGCCAACGGCAACGTCATTGGCAGCGCGACCGCTGACGGCAGTGGCGCTTTCACGGCCAATCTCGATACCACTCAGAACAACGGCGAAGCCTTGCAGGTGGTAGCCTCCGACGGTACTAACAGCTCGCTGCCGGGCAATGTCACCGCACCGGACAGCACGCCGCCTGCGCCGGTCAGCGATCTGGCGGTCAACCCGGCGGGTGATCAGGTGTCGGGGCTTGCCGAGCCCGGCACGGTCGTCACCGTCAGCATTGCCGGCGGCAGCGTGCTGGGCACCGCCACCGCTGGGGCAGACGGCCGCTTCGTGGTCCCGCTCGACCCTGCGGCAGGCACGGGCAGTAGCCTCGAAGTGATCAGCACTGACGGCGGTGGCAACGACTCGTCGGCGGTGCCGCTCGCAGGCCCTGATGGCTCGCAGGTCGCGACCCCAAGCGAACTGGCATTGAGCGCCGACGGTTTCACCCTGACGGGCGCGGGCACGCCTGGCAGCACGGTGACCGTGACCAACAGCAATGGCGATGTGCTCGGATCGGGGCTGATCAACAGCTTCGGTCGGTTCACACTGGTGCTGAATGCCAAACAGATCAACGCGCAAGTGCTGCAAGTCACCGCGACCAGCCCTGACGGTGACGTGTCGGTGCCAGGCACCGTTACGGCGGGCGATGGCACGGCGCCGGACGCTGTGTCGAATCTGCTGCTCAATGCCAATGGCAGCGCACTCACCGGCCGAGGCGAAGCCGGTGCTACGGTGACCGTGACCGACAGCAATGGCGCCGTGCTGGGCACGGCACTGGTTGCCAGCAACGGTACGTTCAGCCTGACGCTGACGCCGGCGCAGCTCAATGGCCAGACGCTCACCGCGACGCAAAGCGATGCCGCCGGCAACCCGTCGCCGCCCGCCAGCATTATCGCCCCGGATCTGCAGCCACCTGCCGCCGCGACCGGTGTCAGCATCAATGACGTCGGCACCGTGGTCAAAGGCCAGGGCGAAGCCGGCAGCACCGTGACGATTCGTGACGCCGCTGGCAATGTACTGGCGACCGGTCTGGTCGATCAAAGCGGCAACTTCCAGGTCACCCTGCCCAACGCGCAGAACTCGGGTGAAACCTTGCAGGTCACGCTGACGGACGCGAACGGCAATACCTCGACTTCCACCGGCGTCGCCACTGTCGACAGCACCCCGCCCGCCGCCGTGCAAAACCCGCTGATCAGCGTCGATGGCAGCACCCTCAGCGGGACCGGTGAAGCCGGTGCGACCGTGAACGTCAGTAACGCAAGCGGGGTCTTGCTGGGCAGCGCTGTCGTTGCCGCAGACGGTTCGTTCAGCGTGACGCTGGCGCCCGCGCCGACCAATGGCGAGGCCTTGGCGATCAGCCAGACCGACCCGACCGGCAACATTTCGCCGTCGACCAGTGTCAACGCGCCCGACATCAGCCCACCGGCCGCCCTGACGCAAGTCGCGGTGAATGCCGATGGCGTGACGGTCACCGGTCACGGTGAACCCGGCGCCACGGTGTCGGTACGCAGCGCCGACGGCACATTGCTGGGCACGGCGCAGGTCGGCAACGGTGGCACGTTCAGCGTCACCTTGAACACGCCACAGCTCAATGCCGAAGTGCTGACGGTCACTCAGGAAGATCCGCCGGGCAACGTTTCCACTGCAATCGAAGTGGTGTCGGTGGACTTGACGGCGCCGGCCATTCCGAGCGCATTGAGCCTAAACGCAGCCGGCGTGCAACTGGCCGGTAACGCCGAGGCTGGCAGCACGGTGACCGTGCGCGACAGCCAAGGCAATATCCTCGGCACCACGACCGCGGCCGCCAATGGCACGTTCCAACTGACCCTCAATAGCCCGCAAGCCAACGGCCAGGTGCTGAACGTGACGGCCCGTGACGCGGCGGGCAATCCATCCGCCCCGGCACTGATCAATGCCGCCGACACCACGGCGCCCCTGGCGGCCAGCAATCTGGCGGTCAGCGCCAATGGCGCGACGTTGACGGGTACCGGCGAAGCCGGCGCCACCGTTGAAGTTCGCGACGCCGGCGCAACCCTGTTGGGAAGCGCCACCGTCGGCAACAACGGCAGCTTCAGCCTGACGCTGTCCCCCGCCGCAGTGGCCGGTTCGACCCTTTCGGTCCTGCAGATCGATGCCACGGGCAACACCGGGCCGGCGACACCGGTAACCGCCCCGGGCAACCTGGCGGAAAGTGCGCCGACCAATCTGACGCTCAGCGCCGACGGCTTGACCCTGACCGGCACTGCCACGGCTGGCAGTACCGTGAGTATTCGCAATGCCTCGGGAGGATTGCTCGGCAGCGCGCTGGTGGCGGCCAACGGCACCTTCAGTGTCACGCTCAATGCCGCGCAGCTGAACGGCGAGCGACTGTCTGCCGTGGCGACGTCGAGTACGGGCATCAACTCGTCCCCGACCGACTACACCGCTGCTGACATCGCAGCACCGGCGCCGCTCAGTGAACTGAGTCTGGCACCCAATGGCACCGCTCTGACCGGACGCGGTGAAGCCGGCGCCACCGTGACCGTGCTCGGCACTGGTGGCGCTATTCTCGGCAGCGCAGTGGTGGCCGCCAACGGCACCTTCAGCGTTACCCTCAGCCCGGCGCAAACCTCGGGCCAGACGCTGAGCCTGAGTCAGGCCGACGCCGCCGGCAATGAATCCAACAGCGTCAGCCTGATCGCGCCCGACCTGATTGCCCCCAACCCACCGGCAGCGCTCGCGGTCAGCAATGACGGCAGCGTGTTGTCCGGTACCGGTGAGGCCGGCACCACGATCAACGTGTATAACGCCGCCGGAACACTGGTCGGCACCGGCACCGTGAGCATTGATGGCACGTTTGCACTCACCCTGACCACACCGCAAGCCAACGGCCAGGCCCTGACGGTTTCGCTGACCGACGCAGCGGGCAACACCTCGGCAGCCACACCGTTCACGTCGGTCGACAGCACACCGCCAACGGCGGTTTCACAACTGAGCATCGGCGGCGACGGTGCAACCGTGACCGGTCGCGGCGAACCCGGCGCCCAGGTCAGGGTGATCGACAGTGACGGCAACGTGCTCGGCACTGCAGTCGTCAGCCCGACCGGTACGTTCACGCTGGCGTTGACGCCAGCGCTGAGCAACGCCGAAGTCATCACTGTGGTCCAGGCTGACGCCGCGGGCAATGACTCCCCGGCGGTGAGCCTGACCACGCCGGACTTCACCCCGCCCGACCCGCTGGCCAATGTCGACATCAACAGCGCGGGCGCGCTGGTCACAGGGACCGGCGAACCTGGCGCGACCGTGACGGTGCAAGATGCCAATGGCGTCTTGCTCGGCACCAGCGTGGTCCTCGCCGACGGCTCCTTCAGCGTCACCCTGAGCCCGCCGCAGATCAATGAACAAATCCTCAGCGTTCAGCAGGCCGACCCACCCGGTAACGTCAGTGCGCCGGTAACGGTCACCGCACCGGATTTGACGCCTCCGGCGACGCCGGTTGATCTGCAACTCAATGCCGACGGCAACTCGCTCACCGGCAGCGGCGAAGTCGGTGCCAGCGTCCGTGTCACCTTGGCCGACGGCACGGAACTGGGCACCGGCACGGTGGGCAGCGACGGTCGCTTCCAGATCACTCTGACGCCGGCACAGACCAACGGCCAGGCGGTTTTCGTGGTCCTCGCCGATGCCGCGGGCAATGCCTCGCCTGCCGGCACGCTGGCAGCGCCTGACAGCACGCCGCCTGCTGCGTTGACCGAGGTCGATATCGACGCCAGCGGCAGCCTCATCACCGGGTCCGGTGTGGCCGGTTCGCAGGTGGTGGTGACCAACGCCGTTGGCACCATCATCGGTACTGGCACCGTCGCGGCCGATGGCAATTTCAGCGTGACCCTCGATCAGCCGTTGCTCAACGGTGAAGCCTTGTCGGTGATCCAGCGCGATGCCGCGGGCAACCCTTCGCCCGTCACGCCTGTCACCGCGCCGGATATCACGCCGCCCGCCGCTCCCGCCGGCCTCGACCTCAGTCCCGATGGGCTGACGCTGACCGGCACCGGTGAAGCCGGCGCCACCGTGCGCGTGACCAGCGCCGCCGGCACCTTGCTCGGCTCTGCGACAGTGGCCGCCAATGGCACGTTCAGCGTGACCCTCAATCCGGCGCAGGTGAACGGTGAGGTGTTGAGCGTCAATCAGACCGACCTGGCCTCAAACACTTCGCCAGCCGCGCCCGTGCAAGCGGGCGACAGCACCGATCCGCTGGAAGTCGCCGACCTCAGCGTCAGCCAGGACGGCCTGACCGTGACCGGTACCGGTGAGCCCGGCGCGGTCGTCACCGTCCGTGACGGCGCGGTCGTGCTCGGCACGGCAACAGTCGGCGCAGACGGCAGTTTCAGCGTCACGCTCGCGGCTGCGCAACTCGATGGCCGGACACTGTCGGTGGTCCAGGCGGACGCGCAAAACAACCTGTCCGAGCCAGCACTGGTCGACGCACCGGACGCCACTGCACCGGTCGCGCCAACGGTCACCTCGTTGACCGGCGCGGGCACCTTGCTCGCGGGAACTGCCGAAGCAGGCAGCACCGTGACGGTGTTGTCGTCCACCGGCACCGTGCTGGGCACGACAGTGGCCTTGGGCAATGGCACCTACACGGTCACACTCAATCCGGCCCAGGCCAACGGTGAGTTGTTATCGGTCATCGCGACGGATGAGGCGCTTAACGCATCGCCAACGCTGCTCTACCCCGTGGATGACATTACTGCACCGGATGCCGTCACCGGCCTCACCATCAGCGGCGACTTGAGCCAACTCGCCGGTCGCGGCGAAGCCGGCGCCAGCGTCGAGGTCACCGACGCGCTCGGCAATGTCGTCGGCAGCGGCACCGTCGCGGCCAACGGTACATTCCTGATCGATCTCGATCCGGGCATCACTGCCGGCCAAGTGCTGACGGTGAACCAGACGGACGTCGCCACCAACGTGTCCGAGGACACCCTCCTTACCGTTCCGTTGGTTCCGGCGCCGGATGCGCCGGACAACCTGGCCCTCTCGGCCGATGGCGTGACGCTTTCCGGCACGGCGGCGATCGGCACGACGATCAACGTTTTCGGGGCTGACAACAGCCTGATTGGTACGGGGATCACCGGCCCGGATGGCACGTTTAGCGTCGTGCTGACGCCTGCGCAAACCAACGGCGAAAGTCTCGAAGTCACCGCCAACACCCCGCTGGGCGGCGCCTCGCTGCCAAGCGAAATTACCGCGGCCGACACCTCGGCACCGGCACCGCTCAGCGATCTGGTGGTCAATGCCAGCGGCACGCTGGTCACCGGGCGCGGCGAAGTCGGCGCGTCGGTCATCATTACCGGCGCTGGCGGCGTGGTCTTGGGCAACGCGGTGGTTGGCGCCAATGGCACCTTCAGCGCACAACTTAATGCGCCACAGGTCAACGGTCAGGTACTCAATGCTGTACAGACCGATGCGGCCAACAACACCTCTTCCGGTCTTGCCGTAACGGCGCCAGACATCACCGCCCCGGCGGCACCGACGGCACTGGTGCTGAGCGGCGCCGGCCTTGTACTGGGCGGGCTCGGTGAAGCCGGGGCCACCGTCACCGTACGCGGTGCCGGTGGTGCGTTGCTGGGCACCGCGACGGTGGCTGGCAACGGCACGTTCTCGGTGACCTTGTCGTCCGCACAGCTCAATGGCCAGCAACTGAGCGTCACGCAAAGTGACGCGGCGGGAAATGTTTCACCACCCACCAACTTCAGCGTCGCCGATACCACGTTGCCGGCGCCGCTGAGCAACGTGACCCTGAACGGTACCGGGCTGGCGGTCAGCGGCACGGGTGAAGCCGGCGCCACGGTCAGCGTGACCAATGCGGCCGGCACCGTGCTGGGCACCGCCGTGGTCAATGCCGGCGGCACCTTCACCGTGCAACTGTCCAGCGCCCAGCTCAACGGCCAGCAGCTCAACGTGCAACAGGCAGACCCGGCGGGCAATCTCTCACCGGTGTTCAACCTGACGGCGAGCGATGTGCAGGCGCCCGTCGCGGCCAGCGGCCTGACGCTTGCCGCGAACGGTCTGACCTTGAGCGGTACCGGTGAAGCCGGTGCAACGGTCAATGTCTATGGCCCCGGTGGCGCATTGATCGGCACCACCACGGTAGGCAGTGGCGGCACGTTCAGCTTCAACCTCAACAGCGCGCAACTGGATGGACAGTTGTTGACCGTGCGCCTGGTCGATCCGGCTGGCAACCTGTCGCCCAACGCCAGCCTGACGGCGCCGGACGTCATCGCGCCCGGCGCCCCGACCGGCGTCACTGTCAATGGCAGCGGCACTTTGCTCACTGGCGTCGGTGTGCCCGGCTCGACGATCAGCGTGCGCGGCGCTGGCGGTGTGGTGCTGGGCACCGCCACCGTCGCCGCCAACGGCAGTTTCTCCGTGGTGCTCGCCTCGGCACAAATCAACAGCCAGGTTCTCAGCGTGACCCAGGCGGATCCGAGCGGCAACGTTTCGGCGCCGGCCACCGCGACGGCGCCAGACCTGACTCCGCCCGCGGCCGCTACGGCGCTGCTGGTCGGCGCCGACGGTCTGACCGTCACGGGCACCGGTGAGGCCGGAGCGACGGTCACCATCAAGTCGGCCACCGGCACGGTCCTGAGCACCGGCACGGTGAATAACCTCGGGGTATTTACCATTGCCCTGAACAGCGCGCAGATCAATGGCGAGAAACTCACCGTTAACCTGAGCGACGCTCGCGGCAACGTCTCGGTAGCCGCCAACGTCACGGCGCCAGACATCGACGTCAACGCGCCGGTGGTGGCCAGCGACAACCTCGCCGTCGGCACCGTCACCCTCACGCCGGCCACTGCGACGCAGACGTTCAACGACTCGTTCACCACGCTGCTGTCGGGTTTCTCGAAAACCTTTACGTTCACGGTGTCCAGTGGCACGCGCCTTGACCCCACCCTGACGCTGACCACCAGCAGCCTGATCTCGCTGATCGATGGCGTGGTCTATACGCTGCAAGTGAAAAACGCCAGCGGCGTCTGGGTCACACTCGACGCCAACGGCAGCGCTGGCCTGCTCGACCTGATTGCCCTGGCCGGCCAGGGCGTGCGGGTCGACATCGCTAACCTGTTGGCGGGCGACTACCGACTGACAGTGGCGAGCACCGGCATCGGCGTGCTGACCACGGTCAATACGCAACTGCAACTGGACGTCAGCAGCCTGACCCAGTTCAACGGCATTGCCGGGCCAGCCGTGACCGGCAACGTCATCACCAACGTCGGCGTCGATGGCACAGCGGACCAGACCGGCCCGGACAACGGCGCGCAACTGCAGATCTTCAAAAACGGCGCCTACGTCAGTGCCGGCGCCGGCACCACGGTGCAAGGGCTGTACGGCACGCTGACCATCGATGCCAGCGGCAACTACAGTTACACGCCCAACGGCAGCGTCAGCAGTGTCGGCAAGGTCGATGTGTTCAGCTACCAACTGGTGCACCCGAACGGCTTGAGCGACACCGCCAATCTGTACGTGCGTATCGACAGCCCACAAGCCACCGAAGTGTGGAATGACGCCAACCTCGGCAGCCCCGCGCTGGTGCTTGACGCCACCGCGGATGTCGCTGCAACCGACGTCACTCTGGTCAACCGTGAAGTCACCACCAACTCCAACCTCGGCACTTTCAACGTGCTGCTGGGCGGCGGCAGCGGTAACTACAACACCGTGGTGGCGGCGGACACGGTCAGCGATCTCACCGTGGTGGTCAATTCGAGCAACCTGCTGGCGCTGTTGGGTTCGATGACGGTGGGCCTGTACAAACTCAACACCGCCACCAACCAGTACGTGCTGGTCAAGAGCTACGGCGGCAATGCGCTGCTCAATCTGGGCGGCGGCAACTACGGGATCAAGTTCGACGACCAGACCGCTGGCAGTTATCAGGTGCGGGTAGCGGTGGGCGGCCTCGGCCTGCTCACCAGCGTCAACACCAGCCTGATCAACGTGGCGACCTACACCAATCAATTTGTGGTGGGCAGCTACACGCCCGTGTCGGGCAACCTGCTCACCGACACCGCGGGCGGCGGCGCCGATGTGTTGGGCTCGGTCTACACCTTGCTCAGCGTGCTGGTCGCCGGCAGTTACGTGGCGCCGGGTTACAACGGCGTCTCGCTGGTCGGCAACTACGGCACCTTGCTGGTCCAGGCCAACGGCAACTACACCTACACGCTCAAGGCGGGACTGACCGATGCGGTCATTGGTCAGGAAGACACCTTCACCTACCAACTGACCCACCCCAACGGCAGCGTCGATACCGCCACCCTGACCATCGACCTGAACAGGGCCGGTGCGTTCGCTACCACCGCGTTCTCGGCACTGGCCAGCGATGACCTCGGTCTGGCGCACGCCACTGGCAGTGAGCTGATCCAGGGCACCGACGGCAACGACACCCTCGACGGTTCGCACGGTGGCGCCATTTCGCTGCAAGGCGGCGTCGGCGACGACACGCTGATCATCGCCGACCAACAGTTCACGTCGGTCGATGGCGGCAGCGGCACCGACACCCTGCTCTGGGCTGGCGGCGACGTGGCGATCAACCTCGGCGATTTGCAGAGCAAGATCCACAACGTTGAAACCCTCGACCTCAACCATTCCAGTGCGGTTGCGCTGACGTTGAACCTCAGCGATCTGCTGGCGATCACATCTGCTGACAACAACACGCTGCTGATCAAGGGTGACGAAAAGGACAGCGTGCACATGACCGATGGCTGGACCGCAGAGGGTACGCAGCAAGCCGACGGCATCGACTATGTCCAATACACGGCACAGGAGGATCCGAGCCACCACCTATGGGTGCAGAACGGCATTCAAGTCGTCTGAAAACGCAACATTGGCAATGTCCGTCTCTCAACAGTAAGGGAAGTCTGTGGAGTCAGTTTTTCGTAAGCAATGGCCGGTGGTCGTGTTGACCATCGGCCTCTACCCCGCTTTCACCGTCGGCGTTCGCGCCGACGACAACCTCGACAGCAGCTTGCGCAGCATCAGCCCGTCGCAACTGCAACAACCAGCAGGCAACGACAGTCGTCAGCGCCCTGCCCCTGCTTCCAGGGCGTCCGCCGATGAGCAGGCGCTGGGACTGGAACAAGCGGTCAGGCTGGCCGTGGACTGGCACCCACGTATCGGCGAGGCCATCGGCACCCTGTTCCAGCAAGGCGAAGGCGTGAATGTCGCCGAATCCGGTTATTACCCACAGGTCACGGGCGGCATCAAAGGTGGTTACACCAGCGGTTACGGCAGCGATGCCGGCAGCCAGTCGGTGAATATTTCCCTCAAGCAGATGCTGTATGACTTCGGCAAGGTGTCCAGCTCGGTCGACGCTGCCCGCGCCCGGGTGGCGCGCAGTCAGGCCGGGATTCTGCTGGCGATCGACGACATTGCCCGCGACACCGCCAAGGCCTACATCGAAGTGCAGCGTTATCAGCGTCTGCTCGACGTTGCCCGCGAGCAGATTCAGGGCATCGGCGACATTGTCGACCTCGCCAGACAGCGTAACGACATGGGCGCCAGCACCCGTTCCGATGTGGTCCAGGCGCAGTCCCGGGCTGAAGGCGCGACGGCCACGTTGCAGGAGTTCAAAGCGCAATACGCGCGCTGGCAAGCAACCCTGACCAGCCTGCTCGGACGGCGCACGCCGCCGGCATTGAGTGACGCCGCCGCGTCGACGCTGAGTCAGGCCTGCGATGCTTCGCAAATTTCCGATGCCCTGCCCGCCGTCCTGCAAGCCGCCGCACAACGCACCCAGGCCCAGGCCGAACTGGCGCAGGCCAAAGCCGAAGCCTACCCGACCCTGTCGTTGCAACCCTCGGTCAATCAATACCTGGATGACAATTACGACGACCAGAACTCGCGAGCCGATCGCACCCAGGTCGGAATCTTTCTCAACCTCGAAGTGCCGATTTATCAGGGCGGCGCCATCAGCGCCCGCAGCCGCGCCGCCGGCCATGCGCTGACCGCCGCCGATTCGGCCGAAGATTTCGCCCGGCTGCAAGCGCGTCAGGGTCTGGCTGAAGCCCAGGCGCAGACGTCGGGACTGAACCGCCGGCTGCGCTCGCTGGAATTTCGTCAGACCAGCATCACCGAGGCGCGCATGTTGTATGGCCGCCAATACCTGGAACTGGGCACGCGCCCGCTGCTGGATTTGCTGAACGCCGAGCAGGAAATCCACCAGTCGCGCTTCGATCTGGTCAACACCCAGGCCGATCTGCAACGCCTGCAGATCGACTGCTTCTATAACAGCGGTGCGATTCGCCGGGTCTTCGGCATCGACCACAGCGCCATCCAGAATGTCGAGATACTGCCATGACCGATGCCAGCATCACTGTTCCTGAACCCGTTGCTGCCGAGGCACGAGAAGATTATTCGCCGTGGCTGGAAGCGGTGCTCAAAGTTGCTCGGCACTATCGCCTCGACGTCTCCCCGGAAAGCGTGCGTCTGGCTTCAGTGCACAGCGAAGGCCGCGTGGAAGAAGTGGTCCGGCACATGGCGCGGCAAGCCGGGTTGAGCGTCAAGTTCGCCGTGTTCGATAACAAGAGTCTGAGCCGCTGGCGCACGCCACTGGTGGTGCAACTGCGCGACGGTCAGGTCGGTGTGCTCGAAAGCATCGGCGAAACCGGCGAGTTGGGGATTTGCTTCAGTGGCGATCAGGGCTTGCAGAGCCGCATGGACACGGCAGCGCTCGCTGAGCAGGCATTGCGCACGGTGATTTTGCGACCGACGCAACCTGTTGCCGACGTGCGCACCAATGACTACATCAAACC
This sequence comes from Pseudomonas sp. SWRI99, assembly GCF_014270125.1. Taxonomy (NCBI): domain Bacteria; kingdom Pseudomonadati; phylum Pseudomonadota; class Gammaproteobacteria; order Pseudomonadales; family Pseudomonadaceae; genus Pseudomonas; species Pseudomonas sp. SWRI99. The sequence goes on from NZ_JABWQR010000004.1 coordinate 216,334, forward strand.
CTACGACGAACACTGGTTCCGCCGTATCGTCCTCAGCGACTTGCGGCCCTACAGCCAAGTGATGATCGCCTCGCTGGTGGCGAACCTGCTGGGCATGGCCGGGGTACTGTTTTCGATGCAGGTGTACGACCGGGTGATTCCGGCCGAATCGCTGCCAACTTTGTACGTGTTATTCGGCGGGGTGATGCTCGCCCTGCTGTTCGATTTCGTCATGCGCATTCTGCGTCTGCGCATCACCGATGTGCTGGGCAAGCGCGCCGACCTGCGCGTCTCCGATCTGGTGTTCGGCCACGCCTTGCGCCTGCGCAACTCCGCCCGGCCAAAATCCACCGGCTCGTTCATTTCGCAACTGCGCGAACTGGAGCAGATCCGCGACCTGATCACCTCCAGCACCGCAACGGCGCTGGCCGACATGCCGTTCTTTCTGTTGTTCCTGCTGGTGTTTTATTTGATCGGCGGGCCGCTGGTGCTGATTCCGCTGGTGGCGCTGGTGTTCATGTTGCTGCCGGGCATCGTCGCGCAACCGCGCCTGGCCCGACTGGCCAATGCCTCGATGCGCGAAGCCGCCCTGCGCAACGCCATGCTTGTGGAAAGCATCCAGGGCCTCGACGACATCAAGGCGCTGCAAGCCGAGCAGCGTTTCCAGCAACAGTGGAACCAATACAACGCCGCCTCGGCGGACAGCAGCCTGCGTTTGCGTACCTTGACCAACAGCCTGGTGGCCTGGACGCAGAACGTGCAAGGCGGGGTGTTCGCGGTGGTGATCGTGTTCGGCGCGCCGATGGTGATTGCCGGCGACCTGACCACCGGCAGCCTGGTCGCGGCGTCGATTCTGTCGTCGCGGATGATGGGGCCGATGGCGCAACTGACCCACGTCCTCACCCGCTGGCAGCAAGCCAAGGTCGCGCTGGAGGGCTTGAACCGGATCATGCAGATGCCGGTGGATCATCCCGAAGGCAGTCAGCGCGTACACCTGCCGGCGATTCGCGGTGACTACCGCCTGCGTCAGGCCAGTTTTCGCTACAGCGAGGAATCGACGCCAGCGCTGAATGCCATCGACCTGAGCATTCGGCCCGGCGAGCGCATCGCCCTGCTCGGCCGCAACGGCGCCGGCAAGTCGACGTTATTGCAGGCGCTGGGCGGCGCGATGGATCTGAGCAGCGGCGAAACCACGCTGGACGGCATCGCCCTCGCGCATCTCGATCCCGCCGACCTGCGCCGCGATGTCGGCCTGCTGTCGCAACAGGCGCGACTGTTTCACGGCACCCTGCGCGACAACATCACCCTTGGCGCCGGTCAGGCCAGCGATCAGGAGATCATCGCCGCGCTGAGCGTGACCGGCGCCCTCGACTTCGTTCGCCAGTTGCCCAAAGGCATGGACCATCTGGTGCTTGAGGGTGGCCTCGGTCTGTCTGGCGGTCAACGTCAGAGCCTGTTGCTGTCGCGGTTGTTGATCCGTCAGCCACAAGTGTTGTTGCTGGACGAACCGACGGCCGCGCTCGACGACGTGACCGAGCGTCTGCTGCTGGAAAAACTCGCGACCTGGACTCAGGGCCGGACCCTGGTGGTCGCCACGCACCGGGTCAGTGTGCTGCAACTGGTCGAACGAATCATCGTCCTCGACAACGGGCGCATCGTCATTGACGACCATCGCGACGCAGCACTCGCGCGGTTGCGTGCACCGGGCAAGGGAGTAGCGGTATGAAATCGACCATGACCGACGTACCGGACCCGATGTCCTACCTTGACGGCCGCGATGAGCGTGCGATTGCCGGTGGCGCAAAGGTGATTTGGGGGTGCGCGCTGATGCTCGCCTGTTTCATTGCCTGGGCGGCGTGGTTTGAGATCGTCGAGGTCTCGACCGGCACCGGCAAAGTGGTGCCGAGCTCACGCGAACAGGTGATTCAGTCGATGGAGGGCGGCATTCTTGAGCAGCTCAACGTCAGCGAAGGCGCGTTGGTCGAGCGCGGCCAGATCCTCGCCCAGCTCGACCCGGTGCAGAACCAGTCCAACGTCGGCGAAAGCGCGGCCAAGTACCGCGCGGCACTGGCGAGCGTTAATCGCTTGCAAGCCGAGGTCAGTGAAAAGCCGCTGGCGTTCGATCCATCGTTGCAAGCGTTCCCCGAGCTGATCCGCGCCGAAACCGAGCTCTACCAGACCCGTCGCAAAGGCCTGGCGGAAACCCTCGACGGTATTCAAAGCTCATTGAAATTGGTGCGCAGCGAACTGGCAATTACAGAGAATCTGGCGAAGATCGGCGCCTCGAGTCGGGTCGAAGTGTTGCGCCTGACCCGCCAGCGTTCAGAGCTGGAACTGAAGGCCACCGAAGCGCGCTCCGATTACATGGTCCGCGCCCGTGAAGATCTGGCCAAAGCCAACGCCGAAGCGCAGATGCTTGAAGCGGTGATTCGTGGTCGCACCGATTCACTGTCGCGCCTGACCCTGCGCTCGCCGGTGCGTGGCATCGTCAAGGACATCGAGGTCAGCACGATTGGCGGCGTGATCGCGCCTAACGGTCAAGTCATGCAGATCGTGCCGCTCGATGAACAACTGCTGATCGAGACGCGCATCTCGCCGCGTGACATCGCCTTTATCCATCCCGGACAGACGGCGAAAGTCAAAATCACCGCCTATGACTATTCGATCTACGGCAGCCTCGACGGCGAAGTGGTGACGATCTCGCCGGACACCCTCCAGGACGAAGCCAAACCGGAAATCTTCTACTACCGCGTGTTCATCCGCACCGCCTCGGACGAACTACGCAACAAGGCCGGCAAACGCTTCGCCATCGTGCCCGGGATGATCGCTACGGTTGACATTCGCACCGGCGAAAAAACCGTACTCGACTACCTGATCAAACCGCTCAACCGCGCGCGCGAAGCGTTGCGCGAACGCTGATCAGCGGCTGGCGAACTTGGTGGCCGGCGGCACCGTCGGGGTGATGCTGGCCAAGTAGCGCGACCATTCGCGATTGATCTCCGCGTAGGGCAGAAAAATGCTCACGCGCGGCTGATCCAGCAAATCCTGGCGTTTAAGCCGGCTGACATCGTCACGGGTCAGAAACGCGACGTTGATGCCTACGACTTTGCCATCAGCGGAAAACACCGGGCCGCCAGACATGCCTTTCGCCAACGCGCCATTGTGGGTGCCGTAAAGCACGTTGCCCTCTTTGACGTCGAGGCGAACCATGGCCGGCAACGCCTGGCCGCTGCCCTTGACCGACAGGTACAACGAATTGAACCCCACCGAGGTCAGCTCTTCGCCAGGCTTGTAACCGCGCCATGCCGGCACACTGCTGGCCTTGTGGCGGAAGAACTGCACGTCCGCCTGCCCCTTGAACACCGCGCCCGATAAATAAGGAATGTGCTTCACCGTGACGGCGAAATCTTCATTCCATTGCACAGCCGAACCCATCAGCACGTAAGGCAAAGGCGCGCCGGAGTGAACGACAAAGGCTTGGTCTAAAACAGGATCCTGAACGAAAGCGACTGGCATTCCATTGCACCCGCTGAGCAGCAACGACGCTGCAACAACTGACTTGAGGGGGCGCATGTCTGGTACATCGTAAAGTGGGGAAAGGAGCTGCAATATGTCATTGCGCCATCATCTTAAGCAATAGACTAAGCCTACCGCTTGTCGACAGACGATAAAGTGAGCTAATTGGATCCAGAGCACTGGGGAGGTGACTGGGGGCCGTAAAGCGATCAACGCTCGGCCCAGAAACGAAAAAAGGGTTTGCATTGGCTTTCGCCTGCAAACCCTTGTTTCAAAGATGGTGCCCGAAGCCGGAATCGAACCGGCACGCCCTTACGAGCGGGGGATTTTAAGTCCCATGCGTCTACCAGTTTCGCCATTCGGGCGGTAGCGCGGTACTGCTTTGCTTCACGGTCGGTAGCGATCCTGACAGGATCCTGCCGGACAGCAGTGCGGGAAATATATACATCACTCCCCGGTGAAGCAAGTTCGCAATGGCTGTATTTCAAGACAAGGTCTTGCAACGCACCGCAAATAAAAAAGCTCCGTAAATCATGGATCTACGGAGCTTGTTTAAAGTGGAGGCCGAGGTCGGAATCGAACCGGCGTAGGTGGATTTGCAATCCACTGCATAACCATTTTGCTACTCGGCCTCAAAGCATCTGCTGTCAGTAGCACAACAACAGACACGTACAAATTGGAGCGGGAAACGAGACTCGAACTCGCGACCCCGACCTTGGCAAGGTCGTGCTCTACCAACTGAGCTATTCCCGCTTGGTGTGGCGCATTCTATAGAATTAAGAAGCCCCGTCAACCCCTTGATTCGAAAAAGTTTTATTTCTTTTCAACATCAGTCTTCAGATGCGGCCAGGCCGCGCGAAGGTATTGCACCATCGACCACAAGGTCAGGCCGGCGGACACCATCAACAGTGCGTAACCCAGAATAACCCAGAAGCTGAAATCCTTCGGATTGGCCAGCAGGATCACCAGCGCGAGCATCTGCGCGGCGGTTTTCCACTTGCCCAGGTTCGAAACGGCCACATGTGCACGGGCGCCGAGTTCGGCCATCCATTCACGCAGTGCCGACACCACAATCTCGCGACCGATGATGACTGCCGCTGGCAATGTGAGCCACAGATTACCGTGCTCCTGCACCAGTAACACCAGTGCAACGGCGACCATCAATTTGTCGGCGACCGGATCGAGAAACGCACCAAACGGTGTGCTTTGCTCAAGACGACGGGCCAGATAACCGTCCAGCCAGTCGGTTGCCGCCGCAAAGGCAAACACCGAAGCGGAGGCCATGTAACTCCATTGGTACGGCAGGTAAAACAGCAAAATGAAGATCGGGATAAGCAGGACGCGTAGAACGGTAATCAGATTAGGGATATTCATCGGCACAACTGGCTACGAGGTGAGGGGGCATTCTACTCGCTATGCAGGTTCGCATAAATCGACTCTGCGAGCTTTTTACTGATCCCCGGGGCTTTGGCGATCTCTTCGATGCTTGCACGAGACAGCTCCTGTAATCCACCAAAATGTTTCAGCAGGTCACGGCGGCGGGTTGGACCGACCCCCGCCACCCCTTCCAGCGTTGACGTGCGGCGGGTCTTGCCGCGGCGGGCGCGGTGCCCGGTAATAGCGAAGCGGTGGGCCTCGTCACGGATCTGCTGGATCAGATGCAGGGCCGGCGAATCGCCGCGCAGGGTGAACTCGTGCGCTGCATCATTCAGATACAACGTTTCGAAGCCGGCCTTGCGCGTTGCGCCCTTGGCCACGCCCAACAGGATCAGATCCGGCACGGCCAGTTCGTTTAGCACGTCACGGGCCATCGACAACTGGCCCTTGCCGCCGTCGACCAGCAGGATGTCCGGCAACTTGCCCTCTCCATCCTTGAGCTTGCTGAAACGTCGAGTCAGCGCCTGGTGCATGGCCGCATAATCGTCACCCGCCGTTACACCTTCGATGTTATAGCGGCGGTAATCCGACTTGATCGCGCCTTCAGGGCCGAACACCACGCAGGACGCGACGGTGGCCTCGCCGCTGGAGTGACTGATGTCATAGCATTCCAGGCGTTGCGGCGGCTCGTCCAGATTGAGCACCTCGGCCAGCGCTTCGAAACGTGCGGCGGTGTGCTGTCGGTTCGCCAGACGCGCGCCCAGCGCCTGTTCAGCGTTGGTCACGGCCAATTGCTGCCAGCGCGCCCGCGTGCCACGCACCCGGTGACTGATGGCCAGCTCGCGCCCCCGCAACTCATGGATCGCTTCGATCAGCGTCGGGAAGTCTTCGTGCACCACATTGACAATCAATTCGCTCGGCAAATCGCGCTCGGGACTGCTGATGTAGTACTGGCCGAGGAAGGCTGCCATCACTTCAGAGACGTCTTCTTCAATCCCGACCTGCGGGAAGAAGTTCTTGCTGCCCAGCACCCGGCCACCGCGCACGCTGATCAAATGCACACAGGCGCCGCCCGGATTGACAAACGCTGCGATGACATCGATCTCGCCCGTGCCGCCCTCCATGCTTTGTTGATCCTGTACACGCCGCAGCAACGCGATCTGGTCGCGCAGTTCGGCTGCCCGCTCAAATTCGAGATTGACCGCAGCCTCCTCCATCGCGGTAGACAGCTCATTGGTCAGCGCATGGCTGCGTCCTTCAAGGAACATCACCGAGTGGCGTACGTCTTCGGCATAAACTTCAGGTTCGACCAGCCCCACACAAGGCGCCTTGCAGCGCTTGATCTGAAACTGCAGGCACGGGCGAGTACGGTTTTTGTAATAGCTATCTTCGCATTGGCGCACGAAAAAGGTTTTTTGCAAGAGGCTGAGACTTTCGCGAATGGCGCCGGCGCTGGGATAAGGCCCGAAGTACTTGCCCTTGGCTTTTTTGGCCCCGCGATGAATGCTCAGCCGCGGAAACTGGCCGTCGGACAGAAACACGTAGGGGTAGGACTTATCGTCGCGCAACAGAATGTTGTACGGCGGTCGCCATTCCTTGATCAGCGTCTGCTCAAGCAGCAGCGCTTCAGTCTCGTTGGCGGTGATGGTCGTTTCGACCTGGGCGATACGGCCGACCAGCGCGGCAGTTTTCGGCGCCAGCCCGGTCTTGCGGAAATAACTGGCCAGCCGCTTCTTGAGGTTTTTCGCCTTGCCCACGTACAGCAGGCGCGCCTCGCTGTCGAACATGCGGTAAACGCCAGGGCGTCCGCTGACGGTCGATAGAAAAGCGCCGGAATCGAATACTTCAGTCATGGTCAGGCGCTGGCATCCACCATGCCGTGACGAACCGCGAGGAGTGTCAACTCGACGTCGCTGCTGATCGAGAGCTTCTCGAAAATACGATAACGGTAGGTGTTCACGGTTTTTGGCGACAGACACAACTTGTCGGAGATGATCTGCACCTTTTGGCAACCGACGATCATCAGCGCTATCTGAATCTCACGCTCGGACAAGGCGTCGAACGGTGAATCATTGGTCGGCTGAAAGGATTTGATCGCCAACTGCTGGGCGATCTGCGGGCTGATGTAGCGCTGGCCCGCGAAGACCAGGCGAATAGCCTGCACCATTTCCGGCAAACCTGCCCCTTTGGTCAGATAGCCAGCGGCCCCGGCCTGGAGCAATCGCGTGGGAAACGGGTCTTCTTCGCACACCGTCACGGCAACCACTTTGATATCCGGATGGCTGCGCAATAGCTTACGCGTGGCTTCCAGTCCGCCGATGCCGGGCATCTTGACGTCCATCAGCACCACGTCAGGCTTTAATTCTCGCGCCTTGATCAGGGACTCTTCACCTGATTCAGCCTGACCCACCACCTGCAGGCCATCGATATCGGCCAGCATTCGTGTAATGCCTGTACGAACGAGATCATGGTCATCGACCACTAGCACCCTAATCAAGCAGACACCTCGCGATATGGTCTTATTGGGTTGCCGGACACCTTAGCAAAAAGTGCCTGACAGACCTAGCAGCAAGCTGCATTTAAAAAGTTTCAATTCATCATCCGGAGCTTGCCCGGCGCGGGTTTCAGCGCACAGGTGTACTTAAATCCAGCTGCATCCTCAGGAAACACTCGTCCCTGCCCTGCACTCGCAGCCCCTTGCGCCAATACAACCGTTGCGCCGGATTAGTCTCGAACACGGTGAGACGCACGGCCGGGTGTCTTGCCTGACGTGCCATATCGATAATCTGATCAATCGCCCAGGAACCCGCACCGTGCCCCTGATTATCCTCGGCAATCTGCAACTCGCGAATGTACAGCGCCCGCGCATCCTGGCTGAGGCTGAAAAAACCGATCGGCATACCCGCCAGGAGGATGAGCCAGTTTTCGCGACCGCTCCACCCGGCATCGAACGCCGCGTCCTGCCACAACAAATCGTAGTCAATGTAATAGCGCAGCATGTTTGCGCACGTCAGGTCGCGCGCAAAACCAAGGTCATCTTCAGTGGCGCGACGTATCTGGAAGCTCATTCACCCCTCCCACCTGGATAAACGCGGAGTGTGTCACAACCTTTGCTGCGCTCAAGTGATAGGCGTTTTACACGGCGGGCGATAGCATTTTCTGATTGCTGATGCGTACAGGCCTCTAGTAAGCTCGGCGCATTCACTGGAGACAGACCATGTTCAACGCCCCTTCACAGCTATCGATCGCCAGCGCACCGCGCTCGGTTGCGGCTGTCCGGGCGAATGACGCCTGCGCTCACGTGAGCTTTTATTTTGGGTATTGGTTTAGCCACTGGCGCGCCTGATACCCACACGGCGCCCAAGACAACGGGTCGCCAACCAGAGATTTTCTCAACCCCCGGTCGGCCTCCCGACCGGGGGTTTTGTTTTTTTCAGAGCCCGTTTTTCAGCAGCACACCAGACACCTTGAGGATCAAACCATGAACTACGCCACTTATTACCGTTACGACAGCTTTAGCGCCTGGCGATTTACCAGCCTCCGCTCGGGACAGCCTGCCGCCTCCGATCGGTCACCCACAGGTGGCAAACACACAGTCGTGGCCAGTACGGCCAATTGTCGAACACCCCAGTAGGGTCGAGTGCGCGGGAAGCCCCCGCCACTGGCCCAGGAAGACCGAATATGAACTCGTCCGTTTCCGCTTTGCCGCTGTCCTCCCTCAATTGCGCCAACGAAGCACTGACCGTGCGTCTGCCAAGCTCGCTGCAACTCAAGCAGCAATTGCCGTTGAGCAACGCCTTGAGCCAGCAAGTCACTGCTCATCGCCAGGCCGTTCGCGCGATCCTCAACGGCGAAGATCAGCGCCTGTTGGTTGTCGTAGGCCCCTGCTCCATCCACGATCCTCAGTCCGCGCTTGAATACGCCAGCCAGCTCGCCGGCCTCGCCAATGACGTCAGCGGCGAAATGCTCCTGGTGATGCGCGCCTACATTGAAAAGCCACGCACGACCGTCGGCTGGAAGGGCCTGGCCTACGATCCGCATCTGGACGGCAGTGACGACATGGCCGCTGGCTTGAACCTGTCGCGCGAACTGATGCTGGAAATGATCCGTCTCGGCTTGCCGATCGCCACGGAATTGCTGCAACCAATGGCCGCCCACTACTTCGACGACCTGCTGAGCTGGGTTGCGATTGGCGCGCGCACGACCGAATCGCAGATACACCGAGAAATGGCCAGCGGCCTGAACCTGCCGGTGGGTTTCAAAAACGGTACCGATGGCGGCGCAGCGGTAGCCGTCGATGCAATGCGTTCTGCCTCCCATGCGCATCGGCACTTCGGCGTCGACAGCCAAGGCCACCCGGCGATTATTCAAACCCCCGGCAACCCCGACACGCATCTGGTCTTGCGCGGAGGCCATCACGGCCCCAACTACGATGAAACGAGCGTCGCCAGCATCAACGCCGAGCTGAAACGCGTGAAGATCCCCAGCCGAATCATGGTCGATTGCAGCCATGCCAACAGCGGCAAGGACCCGTTACGTCAACCGGCGGTATTCAACGATGTGCTTGAACAGCGCCTGCGCGGCGATCACTCGCTTATCGGCATGATGCTCGAATCTCATCTGTTCGAAGGTTGTCAGCCACTGAGCGCATCGCTGCGCTACGGGGTTTCGATTACCGATGGCTGCCTTGGTTTCGAGGCAACCGAGCGCTTGTTGCTTGATGCCGCCCGGCGCCTCGCTTCGCACCGCTGACGCAGCAGCCATATCGCCCGCCGCTTTCAAATGAAACCGGCGGGTGTTGCGCCCAGGCTACGCCTCTACCCTCAGGTGTCTCACCGCCGAGTTCTGACTGACATCATCCAGACGCTCGACTGTGTAGGCAATCCGCACGGTGGTCCCCTGGTGCTCGCGCCAGAACCGGTGGGGCACAATGAATATCAGCGGCTGACCGGCCGTTTCCCGGGTAATTTCCCGATCATCGCGATGATTGAATAGATCGCCGTCGCACTTGAGATAGACGAGCTCATCTTCCTGCGCTTGTGCATTGCCGATTTCGACAGTAATGCCATCCGTCGAATGCGCTACGGAGAGCATATCGTCGAGGGCTTCAAGCACATCTGGAGCGTCCAGCTCGCCGCGCAAAAGCGGACCGATGAAGACACTGGCAGGGTCTGACAGCCGAACCGCGCCGCACACTGACTCGACACGATAGTCCACGCTGACGCGATCGCCACGGTGCGCCTCGATGTACCGAGCTGGAATCCAGAACGACAACATGTCGCCGACAGCAAATGGCTGCACGGTCAGCGCATCGTTGAACGTTTCTGATGACTGGGTTCCACGCCACGCCATTAGCACCCGGTCGCCCGCCGACATTCGCGCATAAGGTTGCAACGTGACCAGCACGCCCTCCTCGACGCGTGAGGGGTCCAGCGTTCCGCCCACCATGGTTTCAATATGCGGTGCCAACAGCCGCGTCCGGACGTCGCCGACAGACAATTGCAGGCGCCCGGATTCAAGCGGTGCTGGCAGGTCGGCGCTCAGCAGTGTCCAGAAAACCTGCAGCGATCCGCCGTCCAATGCGGACACGTGCATGCCCTTGATAACGAACACGAGGTCCTGGCCCACCAAGGCTTCGCTGACAAACCGGACCCTCTCGTGCTGGTAGGCAAAGCCTTCGATGTCCAGGCCCTCCCAATAAAGCCGCACCTGATCGCCACAAGCCATGCCGGCATAGGCGGCGACACGGACGACGACCCTGGCCAGGGCGGGGTCCAGCACATCGCCTTGCAGTCCGGCGATCATCGGCGCCGGCAACGCCTCCGACGCCGGGCGGACATTATTCGAGTGGCATGTGTAATAGCAAAAGCCAACTTCGTGATGAGTCATTCTCGGCTCCATTCCCTGGATAACGTAGCGCCCTCATGGGCGATATCGACACTATGCATTGAGCGCTTTGCCCGTAGTTTTTAATGTCAGCCCGATACGTCGCGACTACAGCGCAAAGGCTACGCGCCGGGTAGGCAAGCAAGCCCAAATGGGCGTCATTGAGGTTTAAGACGTCCAGATATTCCGACTTGGATTTCATGGAGATCCGAAACGTCCTACGTGCCCTAGTCCAGTTTCAACATAAACATGAAGCCTCTTCGTACTTCTTCAATCCAATGAGTGTTTTAGAGTGGCCAGCAGATTTCCCCGATGAACCATTTCGAAAAAGGTAAGAACATGCAACGGAATGCTCCGACGCGTTACCCCATCCTGCTGGTACACGGTCTGTTCGGGTTCGAACGGATAGGCCAATTCGAGCTGTTTCATGACGTCAAGGACGCCTTGAAAGCAGTCGGCAACCGAGTGTTTGTTCCGCACCTGTCCGCCACCCACAACAACGAAACGCGAGGCGAACAGCTGCTGACTCAGATCGCCTGTGTGCTGCGAGGCACAGGTGCAGAAAAAGTCAATCTCATTGGGCACAGTCAGGGCGCATTGGCGGCTCGCTACGCTGCGGCGGTTACGCCAGACAGCGTCGCATCAGTGACGTCGGTGAGCGGCCCGAACCACGGCTCGGAGCTTGCAGACTTTCTGCGCAAGGCGCTGATTCCCGGCAAATTGCCGGAAGCGGTGGCCCAGAATGTGGCAACACAGTTTGCCGACTTCCTGTCGCTGCTCAGTGGGACCACGGCGTTGCCGCAGAACGCGGTGGCGGCACTCAATGCGCTGACCACGGAAGGTGTCGGCGCGTTTAATGACAAATACCCGCAAGGACTGCCCGACACGTGGGGAGGACATGGCCCGGCCAAGGTCAACGGTGTGCACTATTACTCCTGGAGCGGCGTGCTACCCAGCCAGCAGATGCCGACACTGGATCCGGTCCAAGGCATGTGCCGGTTGCTGGCGCACTACTTCACCACCGAGCCGCAACAGAATGACGGCTTCGTCGGCCGCTTCAGCTCTCATCTCGGACAGGTGATTCGTTCCGACTATTCACTGGACCACTTGGCCAGTCTGCGTCGTCCCGTCACCGCCACTCGCTCTTCGCCCGACCCGATCGAGCTGTACGTCGAACATGCCGAGCGCTTGCGGACTGCCGGCCTGTAAGCGAGACGCGGACGGAACTTTGCAGAGAATTCGTCCCCTGATTGCGGTAGGCTCCGCACTTTACTGATAAATGATTGGAGAGTTTTCCCATGGCTAAAGCCACTGCCCGCCACATCCTGGTTTCCAGCGAAGACAAGTGCAACGAACTCAAGGCCCAGATTGAAGGCGGTGCCGACTTCGCCGAAGTCGCCAAAACCAACTCCAGCTGCCCGTCCAGCCGTCAGGGCGGCGACCTGGGTTCGTTCGGTCCTGGCCAGATGGTCAAGGAGTTCGACACCGTGGTGTTCAGCGCACCGATCAATGTCGTACAAGGCCCGGTGAAAACCCAGTTCGGTTATCACCTGCTGGAAGTGACCAGCCGTCAGGACTGATGTTGAACTGATTGCGCGCAACGGCCCGCCCTTTGGTGGGCCGTTGTGTTTCAGTTACACATGCGACTGGCGACTGGCGCGCCTCTCGCGTACAACTTGCGCTTATCGATTTCCCGGTTCCAAGGCTGACGATGCGACTGGTTTTCCCGACATTGATGCTCACCGCCCTCGCACTCTTTTCGAGTGTCGCCAGCGTGAACGCTGCCCCACAACACGCGTTGACCGTATACGGCGAACCCGCCAAATATCCTGCCGGGTTCAGCCACTTCGACTACACCCATCCGCAAGCGCCGAAAGGCGGCACGATGCGCCGCTCGGCACTGGAGATCGGCCACTTCGACCATCTGCTGCCCTATATAGACAAAGGCATCGGCGTTACCCAGATCGACGGTCTGCTGTATTCGCCACTCGCCCAGCGCTCGCTGGACGAGCCGTACACCGTCTACGGTCTGGTGGCGCAGAAGATGGAGCGTTCAGACGATGGCCTGTCGCTGCGCTTCTTCATCAACCCCAAGGCGCGTTTTGCCGACGGCAAGCCGATCACCGCCGAGGACGTGCGCTATACCTATGACCTGCTGATGACCCAGGGCAGCCTGCGTTATCGCACCCAGTTTGCCGACGTCAAAGGCGTCGAAATCGAGGCGCCGCTGATTGTGCGCTTCGACTTCAAAAGCAACGAAAACCGCACCCTGCCGCTCGATATCGCAACCCTGCCGGTACTCCCAGAGCATTGGTGGAAGCATCGCGACTTCGCCGGCGGCGGAGGTTATGAACCCCCGTTGGGCAGCGGGCCATATCGGGTGGGCAAAGTCGATTCCGGGCGCAGTATCACCTTCGAGCGCAACCCCGACTGGTGGGGCAAAGACCTGCCGGTCAGTCGCGGTTTGTACAACTTCGACCACTTCAGCATCGAGTACTTCGGCGATACCGACGTCGCCCGTCAGGTTTTGCGTGGCGGCGCGTACGACTACAACCGCGAATTCTCCGCCACCGGTTACTCGATCGGCTATGACAGCCCGGCCCTGAGTGACGGTCGCTTGCAAAAGGCGCATCTGGCCACCGAGGCACCACAGTCGGCGCAGGGTTTTGTGTTCAATCTGCAAAAACCGATGTTCCAGGATCGCCGCGTGCGTCAGGCGCTGGCAATGCTGTGGGATTTCGAATGGAGCAACCGGCAGATGATGCGCAATCTGTACATTCGCCAGCAGAGCTATTTTTCCAACACCGCCCTCGCCGCCCGGGAACTGCCCGACGCAGCGGAACTGAAAATCCTCGAACCGCTGCGCGGCCAGGTGCCTGACGAAGTCTTCAGCAAGGTCTTCGAAGCCGCGAAGACCGATGGCAGCGGCATCATCCGTGACAAACAACTGCAAGCCCTCGAACTGCTTGAGCAGGCCGGCTGGAAGCCCGACGGCGATCAACTGGTCAATGCCGACGGCGAGCCGCTGAGCTTCACTTTTCTGGTCAGCCAGAACGGCATGGACCGCCTGTTGCTGCCCTACAAGCGCACGCTGAAACAGATCGGGATTGACCTCAACATCCGCCGGATCGACTCCTCGCAATACGTCAACCGACTGATGAGCCGCGATTACGACATGATCGTCACGGGCTATCCCGTGTCGACGTCACCGGGCGGCGAGTTGCTCAATTACTTCGGCTCGGTGTCGGCGAACGATCCGGGGGCCAACAACTACATGGTGTTGAAAAACCCCGCCGTCGATACCCTGATCAACGGCCTGATACGCGCATCGACGCAATCCGACATGCTCCACTATGCCCACGCGCTGGACCGGGTCCTGCAGTGGAATTACTACTGGATTCCCAACTACTACCCGCCCGGTTCCTCGACGGTCTGGTGGAACCGCTTCGGCATCCCGTCGGTTCAGGCCAGCAATGACGAAGCCATCGAGAGCTGGTGGGAAATCAGCACCACAGCGCTGACCAACCAGCAGATGACCGCCGAGAAAATCGCTCGCGGCAGACCCGGAGGGCCGCGCTGATGTGGGCCTACATTCTGCGGCGTCTTCTGCTGATCATCCCGACACTGGTGATCATCCTGCTGGTCAATTTTGTGATTATTCAAGCCGCGCCCGGCGGCCCGGTCGAGCAGGCCATCGCCCACCTGCAAGGCATCGGCGGGGCCGGGGCCAGTGTCGGCGGTGGCGCGAGCGAAACCCTCAGCGGCACGTCCCGCGCCAGTCGAGGCCTGGACCCGCAACTGATCAAGGACATTGAAAAACAGTACGGCTTCGATAAACCGGCCCACGAACGCCTGTGGCTGATGCTGAAAAACTATGCGCAACTGGACTTCGGCAAAAGCTTCTTTCGTGGCGCCACGGTGACCGATCTGATCCTGGAAAAGATGCCGGTGACGATTTCCCTCGGCCTTTGGGCGACCTTGATCACCTATCTGGTGTCGATTCCGCTGGGCATCCGCAAGGCCGTGCACCATGGCAGTCATTTCGATATCTGGAGCAGCACGGCGATCATCATCGGTTATGCGATGCCGGCTTTCCTGTTTGCGATGTTCCTGATCGTGGTGTTCGCCGGTGGCACCTCGCTGAACTGGTTTCCGGTGCGCGGCCTGGTCTCGGACAACTTCGAGTCGCTGTCGACGCTGGGCAAGATCGCCGACTACTTCTGGCATCTGGTGTTGCCAGTGACGGCGTTGGTGATCGGCGGATTTGCCACGCTGACGATCCTGACGAAGAACTCGTTTCTGAATGAAATCACTCGCCAGTATGTGGTGACCGCAAGAGCCAAAGGCCTGAGCGAGCGCCGCGTTCTGTACGGGCATGTGTTTCGCAATGCAATGCTGCTGGTGATATCAGGCCTGCCCCAGGCTTTTATCAGCGTGTTCTTTGCCGGCTCATTGCTGATCGAAGTGATTTTCTCCCTCGACGGTCTCGGACGCATGAGCTACGAAGCGGCGGTGTCGCGCGATTATCCCGTGGTGTTCGGCTCACTGTTCATCTTCACCTTGTTCGGCCTTTTGATAAAACTGATCGGTGACCTCTGCTACACACTGGTGGACCCGCGTATCGACTTCGCTGCGAGGAACGCCTGATGTTCAAGCTTTCCCCGCTGGGCCGTCGACGCTTTGAGCGTTTCAAGAAAAACCGCCGCGGATGGTGGTCGCTGTGGCTGTTTATCGGACTGTTTGTCATGACGCTGGGCGGTGAGTTGATCGCCAACGACAAACCGCTGATGGTCAGTTATCAGGGCCAGTGGTATTTCCCGGTGTTCAAACGCCACACCGAGCAGGCATTCGGCGGGCAACTGCCGTTCCAGGCCGATTACCGCAGCGACTACGTGCAGAACCTGATCCGCAAGGACGGTGGCTGGCTGCTGTTTCCGCCGATTCCGTTCAGTGACGACACCCCCAATTACGACTTGAACAAACCGGCGCCGAGTCCTCCGACAACGGTCAACTGGCTGGGGACCGATGACCAGGCGCGCGACGTGTTGGCACGGGTGATCTTCGGCGCACGGGTTTCGATCCTGTTTGCCTTGCTGCTGACGTTGGTCAGTGCGCTGATCGGCATCGCCGCCGGGGCGCTGCAAGGCTATTACGGCGGTTGGGTCGACCTGCTCGGCCAGCGTGTACTTGAGGTCTGGTCGGGACTGCCGGTGCTGTATCTGCTGATCATCCTCTCGGGTTTTGTCGAACCCAATTTCTGGTGGCTGCTCGGGATCATGGCGCTGTTTTCATGGTTGGCCCTGGTGGATGTGGTGCGCGCCGAATTCCTGCGCGGGCGCAACCTGGAATATGTCAAAGCGGCGCGCGCATTAGGCCTGACGGACCGCAAGGTCATTTTTCGGCACATCCTGCCCAATGCCATGAACGCGACGCTGAGCTATCTGCCGTTCATTCTGACCGGGGCGATCTCGACCCTGACTGCACTGGACTTCCTCGGCTTCGGCATGCCTGCCGGCAGCGCCTCGCTGGGTGAACTCATTGCCCAAGGCAAACAGAATCTGCAAGCGCCATGGCTCGGGCTGACCGCGTTTTTCACTCTGGCGCTGATTCTTTCCCTGTTGGTTTTCATCGGCGAAGCGTTACGTGACGCCTTCGACCCTCGATCCTGAAGCGTGGCCATGACCGATAACCTGATTGAAATTCGTCATCTCACCGTCGCCTTCCATGGCCAGCCAGTGGTGCGTGACCTGTGTCTGGACATTCGTCCCGGCGAATGCCTGGCCCTGGTTGGCGAGTCGGGCTCGGGCAAATCGGTAACCGCGCATTCGATCCTGCAATTGCTTCCCGAAGCCGAGGCGCACACCACTGGCAGCATTCGCTATCGCGATCAGGAGCTGCTTGGGGCCGACCCCAAAGTGTTGCGGGAACTGCGCGGCAATCGCATCGCGATGATTTTTCAGGAGCCGATGACCTCGCTCAATCCACTGCACACCATTGAAAAGCAGATCGGCGAAACCCTGCTGCTGCATCGTGGCCTCGGTGGCAAGCAAGCGCAGCAACGCATCCTGGAACTGCTCGGGCTGGTCGGCATTCAGAAACCTGCCGAGCGGCTCAAGGCTTACCCGCATCAACTGTCCGGCGGCCAACGCCAACGGGTGATGATCGCGATGGCCCTGGCTTGCGAACCGGAGCTGCTGATTGCCGACGAACCGACCACGGCACTGGATGTCACCGTGCAGCGCAAAATCCTGCTGCTGCTCAAATCGCTACAGAAACGGCTGGGCATGTCGCTGCTGTTGATCAGTCACGACCTTAATCTGGTGCGCAGCATTGCCCAGCGGGTCTGCGTGATGAAAGCCGGCGAGATTGTCGAGCAGGCGCCGTGCGAAATCCTGTTCACTGAACCAAAACACCCTTACAGCTGCGTGCTGCTCAACGCCGAACCCGAGGGCGAGGCATTGCCTCGGGACGAACGCGAAAACGTGCTGGAAGTCGACGACCTCAAGGTCGAGTTTGTCGTCGGCGGCGGGCTGTTCCAACGCAAGCAATACCTGCGCGCCGTGGACGGCATCAGCCTGAGCATCCAGCGCGGCAAGACGCTGGGCATCGTCGGCGAGTCCGGCTCTGGCAAGTCCACGCTGGGTCAGGCGATCCTGCGCCTGCTCGACTCCGAGGGCAGCATTCGCTTTCAGGGTGAAGCGCTCGACGGTCTCAATCAGAAACAACTGCGCCCGTGGCGTCGGCAGATGCAAGTGGTGTTTCAGGATCCGTTCGGCAGCCTCAGCCCGCGCATGTCGGTGGCGCAAATCATCAGCGAAGGCCTGGAAGTGCACTGCGCATCGAGCGCCGATGAATGCGACGCGCAAGTGATCCGCGTGCTCGAGGAGGTCGGACTCGATCCACAAAGTCGCCATCGCTACCCCCATGAGTTCTCGGGTGGGCAACGTCAGCGTATCGCCATTGCACGGGCACTGGTGCTGAAACCGGCGCTGATCCTGCTCGACGAACCTACCTCGGCGCTCGATCGCACCGTGCAGAAGCAAGTGGTCGCCCTGCTCCGCCAGCTTCAGGAAAAACATGGCCTGACCTATTTGTTCATCAGTCATGATCTGGCAGTGGTGCGCGCGCTGGCGCACGACATGATTGTGATCAAGGACGGCCAGGTGGTCGAGCGCGGTGCCAGTCATGACGTGTTCGACAACCCGCAGCACCCGTATACCAAAGAGCTGTTGGCGGCGGCGCATCCGGGGTAGGCATAATTGGCGCTCGGCTTGAAACCGCGTCGCGGCCTTCGCGAGCAGGCTCGCTCCCACAGGGTAATTGGGGCAGCGAGCCTGCTCACGAAAGGCCGGCACTGGCAACACACAATCAGGATCAGCCTTCATGAACACCACCGAAAGCCTCAAGGACTATCAACGGGTGCGCACCCTGGCGATCCGCTCACTGTTCGAAATCATCGAGCAGTCGAGCGAAGGCACGGTGATTGTCGACCGCGACGCCAATATCGTCTGGATGAACGAGCGCTACGCCCGGCGGTTCGGCCTCGAGTCGGCGGCAGGCGCGATCGGCAAAGCCTGTGAAAGCGTGATCCCTGGCAGTCTGTTGCGTGAAGTGGTGCGCACCGGGCGCCCGATTTTGCTGGACATGCAGGACACGCCGAAGGAACCGTTGGTAGTGATGCGCCTGCCGATTCACGACGACGCCGGCACGGTGATCGGCGCGATCGGTTTCGCGCTGTTCGACGAGCTGCGCACGCTGTCGCCAATGCTCAAGCGCTACCTGAGCATGCAGGAAGAACTCGCCTCGACCCGCTCCCTGCTGCGTGCCCGCCAGACCAAATACAACTTCGCCCATTTCATCGGCACCAGCGCGGCCAGCCTCGAAGTCAAACGCCGGGCGCGGCGCAGTGCCAGTGCCGACTCGCCGGTGCTGTTGCTGGGGGAAACCGGAACCGGCAAGGAACTGCTCGCGCAGGCGATCCACAGCGCTTCGCCCCGCGCCCACAAAGCCTTCGTCAGCATCAACAGTGCGGCCATTCCCGAGGCGTTGCTGGAAGCCGAATTTTTCGGCACGGCACCCGGTGCTTTCACTGGCGCCGACCGCAAGGGCCGCACCGGCAAACTGCAGATCGCTCAGGGCGGGACGTTGTTTCTCGACGAGATCGGCGACATGCCGCTGCCGCTGCAAAGCAAATTGCTACGCGTATTGCAGGAGAAAGAGTTCGAACCGGTCGGTTCCAATGAGGTGATCCAGAGCGACGTTCGGGTGATCGCGGCTACTTCGACGGACCTGCAGGCGGCGATCAAGCGCGGCGAATTTCGCGCCGATTTGTACTATCGCCTTAATGTCCTGCCGATTCACGTACCACCGCTGCGCGAGCGCCTGGATGATTTGCCGGCGCTCAGCGAAGCGATCCTTGAAGAACTGCGCAGCCAGCATGAATTGCACCGTGACGCGCTGGCGTTGCTCGGGGAGCATGCCTGGCCGGGGAACATCCGCGAATTGCGCAATGTGCTGGAACGGGCGGCACTGCTCAGCGACGACCTGATCCTGACGGAAAGTGATCTACGCGCGGCCATTGGCACTTTAACGCCGGTCGAGCGCAGCGCTGCGCCGCCGGTGCCAACGCTGACCGGGGAAACATTCGCTCAGGCGCGAGCACGATTCGAGCGGCAATTGATTGAGTCGACCGTGGCGCAATGCGCGGGGAAAGTCCCGGAGGCTGCGGTTCGGCTGGGACTTGGACGCTCGACGCTGTACAAAAAAATGGTGGCGCTGGGGCTGGCTTAGTCTCCATATCGAGATATTGCATCTCACTTTAAAGACAAGAGCAAAAGCTTCGCGAGCAAGCCCGCTCCCACAGGAAAACCGGGCTCCAAATGTGGGAGCGGGCTTGCTCGCGAAGGCGCCGTTCCAGACAGCACAAGTCTCAAGGAAGAGACAAAAAGCAAAAATCCAGCTTCGAAAAACAACAAACACCTTTATATTCAATAGCTTAGCGATATGGCACAGTTCTCGCTAAAGCCTCTCCACACCCGTTCCACCCACAAAAATAACAATTCTGGAGAGACACACCATGAGTGTGATCATTGCCTTGGCAGCCCTGGCGCTGCTGATGCTGGCCGCCTACCGTGGCTACAGCGTTATCCTCTTCGCCCCGATCGCCGCCCTCGGCGCGGTCCTGCTCACCGACCCGTCCGCCGTGGCGCCCGCCTTCACCGGGGTGTTCATGGAAAAAATGGTCGGCTTCATCAAGCTGTACTTTCCGGTGTTCCTGCTCGGTGCGGTATTCGGCAAGCTGATCGAACTGTCTGGCTTCTCGCGCTCGATCGTCGCCGCCGCCATTCGCGTGCTCGGCACCCGGCAAGCGATGCTGGTGATTGTGCTGGTCTGCGCCGTGCTCACCTACGGTGGCGTCTCGCTGTTTGTGGTGGTGTTTGCGGTGTACCCGTTTGCCGCCGAGATGTTTCGCCAGAGTAATATTCCCAAGCGCCTGATCCCGGCGACCATCGCCCTCGGCGCATTTTCCTTCACCATGGACGCCCTGCCCGGTACGCCGCAGATCCAGAACATCATCCCCAGCACGTTCTTCAACACTACCGCCTGGGCGGCACCGTGGCTGGGCGTGATCGGCACGATTTTCGTGTTCTGCGCCGGCATGCTGTTTCTGCAACGTCAGCGCAACAAGGCACAACGTGCGGGCGAAGGTTACGGCACCGAGCTGCGCAACGAACCGGAAACCGCTGAAGACCTGCAACTGCCAAATCCGTGGATCGCCCTCTCGCCGTTGCTGGCGGTGGGCATCATGAATCTGCTGTTCACCCAGTGGATTCCGCAGTGGTACGGCAAGACCCACAGCCTCGCGCTGCCGGGCATGAGCGCACCGGTGACCACGGAAATCGCCAAGCTCACCGCCATCTGGGCCGTGCAGGCCGCATTGCTGGTCGGCATCCTCATGGTGCTTGCGTTCGGCTTCAAGGCGATTCGCGCCAAACTCGCCGAGGGCAGCAAAAGTGCGGTCAGCGGCGCATTGCTGGCGGCGATGAACACCGCGTCCGAATACGGTTTCGGCGCGGTGATCGCCTCGCTGCCAGGCTTTCTGGTGTTGGCCGACTGGCTCAAGCAAATTCCCGATCCGCTGGTCAACGAGGCGATTACTGTCACGCTGCTGGCCGGCATCACCGGCTCGGCGTCGGGCGGCATGAGCATTGCGCTGGCAGCGATGTCCGAGCAGTTCATCAGCGCGGCTCACGCAGCCAATATTCCGCTGGAAGTGCTGCACCGCGTGGCCGCGATGGCCAGTGGCGGCATGGACACCCTGCCGCACAACGGCGCGGTGATTACCCTGCTGGCGGTGACCGGCCTGACACACCGCGAAGCCTATAAAGACATTTTCTGTATTACGCTGATCAAGACCCTCGCGGTTTTCGTTGTGATCGGCACCTTCTACGCCACTGGCATTGTGTGAGGTATTCATGACCCTTCTTTCGGGCAAGACCGCATTGGTTACCGGCTCCACCAGCGGCATCGGCCTGGGCATCGCCCTGAGCCTGGCCAAGGCCGGCGCCAACCTGATCCTCAATGGTTTTGGCGATGCGTCGAAGGTGATCGCCGAGGTCGGCCAGTACGGCGGCAAGGTCGGTCATCATCCGGCGGATGTGAGTGATCCGGCACAAATCGCCGACATGGTTGCTTACGCTGAACGCGAATTTGGCGGCGTCGATATTCTGGTCAACAACGCTGGCATTCAACATGTCGCGCCGGTGGAAGAGTTCCCGGTCGAGCGCTGGGATTCGATTATCGCGATCAACCTGTCTTCGGTGTTTCACAGCACCCGGCTGAGCCTGCCGGGGATGCGTGCGAAAGGCTGGGGCCGGGTCATCAACATCGCGTCCGTGCACGGTCAGGTCGGTTCGACCGGCAAAGCTGCCTACGTGGCCGCCAAACACGGAGTAATCGGCCTGACCAAAGTGGTTGGCCTGGAAACGGCGACCAGCAATGTCACCTGCAATGCCATTTGCCCGGGCTGGGTGCTGACGCCGCTGGTGCAAAAACAGATCGATGATCGCGCGGCCAAAGGTGTCGATCCGCAACAGGCGCAGCATGATCTGCTGGCCGAGAAGCAGCCGTCGCTGGAGTTCGTCACGCCTGATCATCTGGGCGAGCTGGTGTTGTTCCTGTGCAGCGAGGCTGGCAGCCAGGTGCGCGGGGCGGCGTGGAATATTGACGGTGGGTGGCTCGCGCAGTAACCGCGCTCCCCTGTAGGAGTGAGCCTGCTCGCGAAAGCGGTTTGCCAGTCAACGCATCAGTGACGGTCAGTGCGCTATCGGCGGAACGCCGCCCGGAACAGGCTCACTTCCACAAAGAGCAATGCGTAATCTGATAAAAAGAGGCAAACCATGTCCGACATCCTCTGGCAACCCGATGCCAACCGTATCGCCCGTTCGCGCATGGACGCGTTCCGGCGCTTTATCAATCAGCGTCATTCGTTGCACCTTGCCGACTACCCTGCCCTGCATCAATGGAGCATCGATCAGCGCGAAGCGTTCTGGCAGGCGATCGTCGATTTCTTTGCTATTCACTTTCATTCGCAACCCGACGCCGTGCTGCGCGAAGGCGCCCACATGCCCAGCGCCGAATGGTTTCCCGGCGCAACACTGAATTTTGCCGAGCATTTGCTGCGTCGTCGCGACGATGCCGTCGCTGTGGTCGCGGTTGCGGAAAACGGTCAACGCGAACAGTTGACCTGGGATGAACTGGCCCGCCAGGTCGGCGGGTTCCAGGCCAGTCTGCAAGCGGCCGGCGTCGGTCTCGGCGACCGGGTGGCGGCGTGCATGCCCAACACTTGGCAGACGCTGGTGGCAATGCTTGCAACCACCAGCCTCGGCGCGATCTGGTCGTGCTCGTCGCCGGACTTCGGCACCCAAGGGGTGATTGATCGCTTCGGCCAGATCGAGCCCAAGGTGCTGATCACCTGCGCAGGGGTTCGCTATGCCGGCAAGGACATCGACCAGACGAGCAAGCTCAATGAAATCCTCGCGCGACTGCCGTCGCTGCAACAATTGATCGTCGTGCCTTATGCGCGGCCGCAGGCCCGCAGCGACGACTATCGCACGTCGGCCAACGTCACGTTGTGGGACGATTTTTATCAGCCCGGCGCAATCCCCCACTTCGTCCCGGTGCCGTTCGCGCATCCGCTTTACGTGCTGTACTCCAGCGGCACCACGGGCGTGCCCAAATGCATCGTCCACAGTACCGGCGGCGTGTTGTTGCAGCACGTCAAGGAACACGGTTTGCACGTCGACCTCAGTGCCGGTGACCGCTTGTTCTACTACACCACCTGCGGCTGGATGATGTGGAACTGGCTGGTCTCGGCCCTCGCGGTCGACAGCGCCGTGGTGCTGTATGACGGTTCGCCGTTTCACCCAGGGCCGGAACGTTTGCTTGAACTGCTCGAAGATGAGCGCATCAGCGTATTCGGCACCAGTCCGAAATACCTCGCGACGCTGGAAAGCAGCGGCGTCAAACCGCGACAAAGCCATGACCTGAGCAGCCTGAAAACCCTGCTCTGCACCGGCTCGGCGTTGTCGCCACAGAGCTATGACTTCGTCTATCGCGACGTCAAGGCCGACGTCTGCCTGGCCTCGATGTCCGGCGGTACCGACATTGTTTCCTGCTTCGTCAATGGCAACCCGCTGTCGCCGGTAAGGCGCGGCGCGATCATGGGCAAAAGCCTGGGAATGGCGGTTGAAGTATGGAACGACGCCGGTCAGCCGGTGATCGGCGAAAAAGGCGAGCTGGTGTGTACCCGGCATTTCCCGGCGATCCCGATCGGCCTGTGGAATGATGCTGATGGAGAAAAACTGCGCAAATCCTATTTCAGTCTGTTTCCCGGCGTCTGGGCGCAAGGCGATTACGCCGAGCAATTGTCCGACGGCGCGATGATGATTCACGGCCGCTCCGACGCGGTACTCAATCCCGGTGGCGTGCGCATTGGCACAGCGGAGATCTACCGACAGGTGGAAAAGATCAGCGAGGTGCTGGACTGCGTCGCTATCGGTCAGCAATGGCAGGATGACGTTCGGGTGGTGTTGTTTGTGCGCCTCAAGGACGGCGTGCTCCTGGATGAAGCGCTGCAACAGCGCATTCGTCAGGTCATCCGCGCCAACACCACCGCGCGGCATGTGCCGGCGAAAATTGTGAAGGTGGCTGATATACCGCGCACCCTCAGCGGCAAAGTGGTGGAACTGGCCGTCAGAAATGTGGTGCACGGTGAGCCGGTAAAAAATACCGATGCACTGGCCAATCCCGAAGCGCTGGAACACTTTCGGGATCGGCCGGAACTGGCGATTTGATCAGGCATTGACAGAGCGCCAATCACACTCTTAAACGATCACGCCTGTTTGTTCAGCGTGATCAGTACAGGTTCGACAATGGGCTCGCCACCGCTGGCCTTGAGCGCAGCGACGATGATCGTGATGTTACGATCATAGGTGGCTTTGTCAGTGCGAAGCTGACTCAGCAAAGACGTCGCCACCGCCAGGGAGTCGGCATTGGCAAAGGCTCTGGACGGTGCATGACAGACCGTACTTTCCTCCGACACCGGCATGCACCCTGCGGCAATATTGAGCAACGGAGCGACATCGAGTCGCTGCGCGTTTTCGCTACCGCTCGCCGCCTCGGTAGCGAAGCTGACGTCATCGGTTTGCGCACTGGCGCGGAAGAATTCGTGCAGCAGGTCATCGGCTACTACGTCATGGTTAAAGCCCAGACTGACGAAATGCTTGTTGAGGTTTTTAGTATGGAACTCAATAAACGCTATATCTTTTCCGTCGCTGGCGCGCGCCGCTTTCCAGCGTGCGTAGTTGTTCACGTCCAGCTCGGCGATTGTACTGGTTTCCTTGAATGAATCGAGAAGGATGTTGTTCAGGGAAAAGTCTGGAAACTCGAAGTTGACCACGGCCAGGCAATCCAACAGTTGATTGGAAGTCAGTGCAGAGGCGTCGCCGAAAAATGACTTCATCACTGCACTGCAGTCGCGGTTAATGTCTGCGGTTTTAAGGGCATTAATGGCGTTATCGACCTTCCCTTGCGCATGAGGCAGGCTTTGCTCGATGAACTGTCGCGTATAGCTCTGCGGCAGCGTTTTCGCTGGTTGCGGCAAATTCAACGGCGCTTTGTAGGAAAAGCCATCCAATGGCTTGCCCCAGACGTTACCGCGGCGATTCAGGGCATACCATTTGTTGCCACGGCGACCAGCCAACACAGCGACATCGGCCACCGAGCCACGCGGCCGCCAGTTGCCCAAACCCGCTTGCGCGTGACCAGCGCTATCGAACAAGTCGAGGGTTTTGCGCCCGCCACTGAGCTTGTGCAGCTGCTTGTTCGCCTTGACCAACACCTCGCTGGCACTTGTACTGAACGACAGCAGCCCCTTGCGCACCAGTTTGCCACCGGCCATCAGACCCGAGGGCACACCGTCGAGCGGGTTGAACAGAGAGAATGCTGTAGAAAACACCAGTTTTGTGAAGCGCGCAGCTTTTGCCATCGTCGACATGGCTTTGGCAGAGATGCTGATCGCCTTCGCGTGAAACCCCGCTACGGTTCCCACCAGACTGATGCCATCGATCAAACAGCCATAAATCCCATCGGTCACCCTGTCCTGTTCACCCGAGGCAATGTTTTCGATGCATTGCTTGAACGGCACCACCAGGTTGATGAAATAGTCGACCAGTCGTTCGGTTCGATCCCGGCTCAGTTCAAGGGCCGTCGGCGTGCGAGCCAGCTCTCTGAGGTCTCGAGCATTGAAGAACGGTCGATGTTTGACGAGGAATTCGGCAATACGGGCGACACTCGGATCATTGAACCGTTGATAAAAACCCTGGGCGGGAATCGCCGATGCTGCTGGCTCCTCCAGCACGCCAAAGTAATCTATCACTGCCATGCTACTGGTGACCGAAGGATCTGGCGCGACACCATGGGTATGACATTTCACATTGAGCGGCATGGCTGTCGGATAGGTCAGTGTCAACTGGAAGGTCAGATCCGCCGGCCAGCTCATTCTCGAACGCTGTTGTTCGATTTTCTTCTCTCTAATGATCAATTCGCCCAGCGCATCGTTCTTGCGCATTTCGGCGCGGGAGGTGAACAGTTCGTAGCAAATGAAAGAGTCGTTGTGAGAGGCGAACATCACCACACCGAAACGCCCGGTTGCTGCGTCTCTGGATTGTTGCGTTTCCCGGTCGACATCAAAACTTATTGGACCTCCAATACGACGAGTATTTCTGTAAATCGCCGATTCGCGCACCGTGAAGAAGTGTATGGGTGCATTCAGGAAGATGTGCAGGTCCGCCTGGGGGATTGCGCCAGCGCGAGTTTCACTGTCGATAACATGGCCCTGTCGAGATCCTGGCGATACACCGCCAACTGCCGATCCAGTTGCACGTCGCAGGGTATAAGTTTTAGCAAGGCTGGATATTGCTGGAGCAGGCTGGTGCTTACCGGTTCGTGGCGCGTGACCGGCAAGCCGCCGACGAAACCGCTAAAACTCACGACGCGCCTGTCCCATTCGCCGGTGACCAAGTCACCCGATTGATGCAATTCGACCATGGAAGCCATAAACTTACCGTTATGCTCGCATAGCACTTCTTCGTCGATGAAATCGCAATCCGGCACGGCGGCCTTCAATGCATCCCGAGAAATCTTGACTCGGTTGGGCAACGGCTTGGTGAAAGCCTGGGCGATATGGTCGAAAGCTTGCGTGTGTAGTTCGAAGGCTTCAATCGCGCGTTCAGTACTCGCTTCTTCTGCCCGTTCAATCTCAGTGCTCGTCACCACTTCATTGAGCAGCGCCCAATCGACGATTGGATCAATCATGGCCAGATCGCGCAGCTGCCTCTGTGCGTCACTTATTGGTTTCAGCTCGGCATAAGCCATGATCTGGGCGTAGGTCAGCGCGCGCGATGCGCCGGTTTTAACCGCCTCGACCAGCGCGACGCCGCGGCTGAAACTGACCCATGCAATCGACCCCATGACGACGGTCTGGGGAATTTCCCTGACTACAAGTTCCGGAGCGGTGCGGGCCAGCAACAGATGCGCTGCCAACGGCGCCAGACGTGGATCCACGGATATCCTGGCGCGCAGAAATGCCGTCAGGTCATCGAGGACGGCCGAAGGATGGCGATCAACGTAAGTGGGCGCATACAGTTGGAATCCGGCGATTTTGCGGCGCTGACAAAAGCTTTCGATGGAGGGATCCAGATCCAGCAACAGGGCTGTCAGCAGCAACTGCGGCAGAACCTGTTCAGAGATCTCTTCTCCTTCATTTGCACCAAACCACCCCAGTTCTTTCAGATACTTTTGCGCGAGCGCTCGGGCAACCGGGTAATTGACATACTCGACAATACGTTGAGCCGCATTGTCGTGGGAAACCGCAGCGTTACCCGTCACGTTGTACAGTGCGGAAAGAAGCTTTTTCCCAGGAAGAAGTTTGTTGGTCGCCTTACGAATTTCCGGAAACTCTTGCTCGGGCAACGTGGCTAATCCGCGATGGTCGGTTTCAAAATGTTCCCAGTAATTGGCTGGTTCCTGAACCTGAGGATCGAAGTTGAGCAAGGCGAGCAGATTTCTGACTTTCGCATTGCTCTCCGGGATATCAATCTCATGAAACTTGAACCACTGGTCCATCGTGATAAAAAGATCAGGCCATATATACCCACCGGCTGCCTCGGCCATATCAGTGATCAACTTCAAAGTCGCAAGCGTCGATCGACTGGATTCAAAATGGCCGGCGGCGATCAGATCCACCCAGCCGGCAGGGGCACGCACCTCCATTTTACCGTCGGCTGTCACACGCACGAGACCGTCATGGTCGCTCGCCCGCTCTTGTGACAGCGCGCTGTTTACCGGAACGGTTTCAAGTAATTGATTAAGCAGACGCGTGCCGGGATTGTATATTTCGTACAGCGAAGAACCTTCCTGCAACTCCAGTTCATGGGCATACCACTTGATCGTCTGATCATCGGAATAGGTATTCAATGCCTCCTCCAGCTGCGCAATCATCAAGCGACGCTCGGCGGCATCGGCGTCACTTCTTAGTTGCGATTCGACAATCAAGGCCTCTGTCGACCAGACCGACTTATTCTTCTCTACGACACTCATAAAACAACCTCATCAAGTTAATAAGCTGGTGATTCAGCTCGATGACGTTGTACTTGCCCAGATTTCTATCTACCACTCTTAAACCATTAAACAGTGTTTCAACAGAGCATCTTCAATAAACTTCAGTCGATCAACCCCCACTCACCTGAGTTGGGCTCACTGGTGTTTTTAGTCTCCAAGGCAAACTTCATGCGCAACTTTAGATTATTCACTGAGTCGGCATGCTTTAGCGCCTCTTCTTCGCTGACGGCACCCTCTGAGACCAAGTTAAACAAGGCTCCATCAAAGGTTTGCATACCAAGCTCCGCGGACTTTTCCATCATCGATTTGAGCTCTCCGAACTCACCTCGTCGAACCAGATCGGCGATGGTCGGCGTGCCCAGCAGCACCTCGACAGCCGCCCTTCTCTGACCGTCGAGGGTGCGCACCAGTCGCTGCGAGATAAAGGCTTTCAAGTTATTACCCAAGGCGTGCAACAGCTGCGGACGACGTTCTTCAGGGAACAGATTGATGATCCGGTCCAGCGCCTGATTGGCGTTGTTGGCGTGCAGCGTCGATAACACCAGGTGGCCGGTTTCCGCGAAGGCCAAGGCATGTTCCATGGTTTCGCGGTCACGGATCTCGCCGATCAGGACTACATCCGGCGCTTGGCGCAGGGTGTTTTTCAACGCGGCGTGAAAACTGCGAGTATCGACGCCGACCTCACGCTGATTGACGATCGAGAGTTGATGCCGATGGATGTACTCGATCGGATCTTCAATCGTCACAATGTGCCCGGCGCTGTGACGGTTACGGTGATCGATCAATGCCGCCAGCGAGGTCGATTTTCCCGAATCGGTGGCGCCGACGAACAGGATCAGGCCCTGCTTGAGCATGACGGTATCACGCAGTACCGGGGGCAACTTGAGGTCTTCGAAGCGTGGAATATCAAGCTTCACGTTGCGAATCACAATGGATACGTCGTTGCGTTGCTTGAACACGTTGACTCGAAAGCGGCCAATACCGGCCAGCGAAATGGCCAGGTTCATTTCCAGCTCACGGTCGAACACCTGGCGCTGCTCGGCATCCATCAGGGCGTTGGCAATGGCTGCCACTTCACCGGGTTTGAACGGCTGCTCGCTCAACGCTATCAATACGCCTTGAAACCGCGCACTGGGTGGCGCTCCCGTGGACAGGAACAGGTCCGAGCCATGCTGGTTGGCCAGCCGTGTTAACAGCACATCGATTTCCATGGTCAAATTCACCCACCGGCTTGAATATTCAGACATGGCCCGCTGCTGTGGCGCAGCGGTACATTGAGCGTCTACCCTCTCGAAGAATAGTAGACGCCGCCTCACCGAACGACGCTCAGGATCGACGCAATGAACGCTGTACCCAGCAACGACGACGCCCAGGCACTGATCGCCCGCACCGACTGGAGCAACACCCCGCTGGGTGCCGCCAGTCAGTGGCCGCAAAGCCTGCGCACCGCGGTGGACATCGTGATTCACTCGCCAATGCCGATGCTGTTGTTGTGGGGACCGCAACTCACGCAGATCTACAACGACGGCTTCGCCATGCTGGCCGGCAGCAAGCACCCGCACGCTTTCGGGCAACCGGCACACCAGATGTGGCCGGAACTCAGAGCCTTTACCGACCCGATCTACAGCGCCGTCCTGCAAGGCCAGGTGCGTACCTACAGCGAGCGCCGCTTCACCCTGCTGCGCGATGGCCAAGAATCCGACGTCTGGCTGGATCTGACCTACAGCCCGATCCGGGATGAAACCGCGCAAGTGGCGGGCATCCTCGTCACCGCCATTGAAACCAATGAACGCCGACGAATTGCCCTGGAGTTGCAGCAGCGCTCCGAAGAAAGCCTCAAGGCTCAGCACGAGTCCGAAGAGCGCCTGCAACTGGCGCTGGCCGCCACCGACGCAGTCGGCACGTGGGACTGGAACATTGCTGAAGACCGGTTTATCGCCGACGCGCATTTCGCCCAGTTGCACGGTGTCGATCCGGCCATGGCCAGCCAGTTGCCGATCAGCGATTACCTGCAAGGCGTCCATCCGGAAGACCGGGCGATGGTCGCGCGCGGCATCAAGCACTGCATCACCCACGGCACCGAATACGCCGAGGAGTATCGCCTGCTGCAACCCGATGGCGAGTTGCGCTGGGCGTTTGCCCGCGGCCGCTGCTACAAGGATCACCATGGCCGGCCGACCCGTTTTCTCGGCGCGGCGCTGGACCTGACCGAGCGCAAACACACCGAACAGGCCTTGCGCCAGAGCCAGACCGAGCTGCAACTGATCATCAACGCCATGCCGATCCTGATCAGTTACGTCGACCGCGAAGAACGTTTTCGCCTCAACAACGCCGCTTACCTGGACTGGTATGGTCTGACACCGCAAGAACTCTATGGCCGCACGATCCGCGAGGTGATCGGCGAAGAGGCCTACTTTCTGCGCGCGCCGTACATCGCCGAGGCGCTCGCCGGCCGGTCCTGTTCATTCAGCCTCTACACAACGCACCGTGACGGCAGCAACCGCCACGCCCTGATGAATTACCTGCCACGCCACGGTGCCGATGGCGCGGTCAACGGTTTCTATATTTTTGTGATCGACGAAACCGAGCGTAAAAAAACCGAAGAAGCCCTGCGCAATCTCAACGAAACCCTGGAAGAGCGCGTCAGCGCCCGCACCGAACAATTGGCCCAGGCCAACCAGCGCCTGCAGAACGAGATGTTCGAGCGTGAGCGCGCCGAGGACGCCTTGCGCCACGCGCAAAAAATGGAAGCGGTCGGCCAGCTCACCGGCGGCATCGCCCATGACTTCAACAACATGCTCACGGGGATCATCGGCAGCCTCGACCTGATGCAGCGATACATTGCCGACGGTCGCGCCGATGAGATCGGACGGTTCACCGAGGCGGCGGTGTCCTCCGCCAACCGTGCCGCCGCCCTGACCCATCGCCTGCTGGCCTTCTCGCGTCGCCAGTCGCTGGATCGCAAGACCCTGGACGTCAACGAACTGATTCACTCCCTGGAAGATCTGATCCGCCGGACCAAGGGCGATCCGATCGAGCTTAAATTGCGCCTGGCCCACAGTGTATGGCCGGTCAGCACCGACGTCAGTCAACTGGAAAACGCCTTGCTGAATCTTGTGATCAACGCGCGGGATGCGATGCCCCACGGGGGCGAGTTGCTGATCGAGACCGCCAACGTCTACCTCGACGGCAACGACATCACCACGCTTGAGCCGGTCAAGGCCGGGGACTATCTGATGCTGGCGGTCAGCGACAACGGCACCGGGATGACCCCCTCCGTGCGCGCCAAGGCCTTCGACCCGTTCTTCACCACCAAGCCCATCGGCCAGGGCACCGGGCTCGGGCTGTCGATGATTTACGGTTTTGCCCAGCAATCGGGCGGCCATGTCAGCCTCGACAGCTTGCCCGACCAAGGCACCTGCGTGCGCCTGTACTTGCCGCGCCTGTACCTGCAAATGCCGGAGCAGGCACCTGTCGAGACGATCACTGCGCCTTGCACGGCGACGTCCGGGGAAACCGTCGTGGTGGTCGAAGACGATCCGGCCGTGCGCATGTTGGTGCTGGATTTGCTCAAGCAACTGGGTTACCGGGCGTACGAAGCGGTCGACGCCACCGCTGCGCTGGCGCTGCTGGACACCGTTGCCCAAGTGGACCTGCTGGTCACCGATGTAGGTTTGCCGGGCATGAACGGTCGACAGCTGGCGGAAATCGCGCGGCAGCAGCGCCCTGGTCTGAAAGTATTGTTCATGACCGGTTATGCGCAGATCGCCGCGGAACGCCAGGGCTTTCTCGAAGAGGGCATGGACATGGTCGCCAAACCCTTTGCGCTGGAACGCCTGGCGAGCAAGATCCGCACGATGATCAACCAGACGGTGTGACTTGAGGCATAATCCCGCGCCCCGCCGTCACCCCGTTATCAGGTACTGCCACGATGAAAGCTCAAGCCCGCCACATTCTGGTGAAAACCGCCGAAGAGGCTGAACAACTCAAACAGCGCATTGCCAAGGGCGAAGCGTTCGACGTGCTGGCGAAGAAATTTTCCACTTGCCCGTCCGGCAAACGCGGCGGCGATCTTGGCGAGGTACGCCCGGGACAGATGGTGGGCGCGATCGACGCGGTGATTTTCAAAAAACCGCTGCGCACGGTGCATGGACCGATCAAGAGCAAGTTTGGCTATCACCTGGTGCAGGTGTTTTACCGGGATTGACTGGTTGGCTTTCGGGCCTCTTCGCGAGCAAGCCCGCGAACCGATTGCGCAGCAAGCGGCCATGCACTGTTTACTGGGGAATCAGCGCGCCAGGTACTTGAATCACCCGACTGGCCAGTTCATGTCCTGCTTGCGCCGCCTCCGCCGGGCTGCCGCCGAGCAAACGACTGGCCAGATACGCCGCACTGAACGAATCCCCCGCTGCCGTGGTGTCGACGACTTTGGCAACTTTCTGCGCCGGCACTTCAAACGCTTCGCCCTCACATCGAATCAAACACGCCTCGGCGCCACGCTTGAGGACCACCTCCGGTGTGCCGATCTGCGCGTAAGCCTCGAACAGCGCCGCGCAATCGCTGAACCCGAACAGCGCCTGCTCGTCGTCCACGGTCAATAACGCAAGATCGATATGAGGCAAGACGCTGCGATAGGCCGCGCGCGCCTCTTCAGGCGAGGCCCACAAACGTGGCCGATAGTTGTTGTCGAAGACGATCCGCGCATCGCGCTGCCGGGCGTCGATCAGCACCTGGATCAGCCGCTCCCGGCCTTGGGCGCCAAGCACGGCCAAGGTGATGCCGCTGAAATACAGCACGTCGTAATCCGGCAACGCGGCCAGAATCGGTTCGGCGGCAGGCGTGGTGAAGCAATCGCGTACCGCCGCTTCATTGCGCCAATAGAGGAAGCGGCGCTCGCCGCTGGCGTCAGTCTGGATGCAGTACAGGCCGGGCAAACGACCCGGCAGGCGCTGCACTTGTTGGAGGCCGATGCCTTCCTCGACCCACTGCCGGCACATGGCGTCGCTGAAGCTGTCGTCGCCCAGCGCAGTCACGTAGTCGACCTGCGCCTTGTCGCCCATGGCGCGGGACAGGTAGACCGCCGTGTTCAAGGTGTCGCCACCGAAGCTTTGCTGCAGGCTGCCGTCGGCGCGCTGCTGCAACTCGATCATGCATTCACCGATCAGGGCGATGCGTGGGGTGTTCGGGCCCAGGGGGCTTAAGGTGTTCATTCTTGGTGGTGTCTCTGTTGATTCAATGGTGTCAGGGCGGACGCCTTCGCGAGCAGGCTCGCTCCTACATTTGAAATGCGTTTTCTGTGGGAGCGAGCCCGCTCGCGAATAGCCGCCGCGACGCAATCTCAGGCTTTAGAAACAAGTCTCCATGCGCTCGACCACCGACAACTGCTCATCCACCAACAACCCCACCCGCCATTTGTCGAAGGTCAGGCACGGATGGGACGTCCCGAAGGAGATGATGTCACCCACGCGCAATTCCACCCCCGGCGCGATCGTCATGAACGCGTGCTGGTCCATCACTGCCGTGACCTTGCACGCACCGACGTCATCGCCCATTGCAGGTACGACACCCGCCTTGTAGCGCAGCAACGGCACCGGCAAACCGGCATCGAATGCCACGTCACGCTTGCCCAGGGCAATCACCGCAAAGCCCGGCTCCGGCAACGATTGCACGTGAGCCCAGACCTCCAGCGCCGGGCGCAAACCCTCGTGCAGATCGCTACGCCGATCCAGCACGCAGCACTGCGCTTCTTTGTAGATGCCGTGGTCGTGCGCCACGTAACTGCCCGGACGCAACACGCTGAGGAAGCGTCCGCTGGCGTTCTGCTCTTCGAAGGATTCAGCGATCAAGTCGTACCACGCCGAGCCCGACGCGGTGATGATCGGCTTGGCGATGGCGAAAGCGCCGCTGTCCTGCAACTGCACGGCAAGACGCACCAGCGAGGCGGCAAACGCTCGGATCCCGCTGACCGCCTGATCGCCATGGATCACCCCTTCGTAACCCTCAATGCCGGTCAGGGCCAGCGCCGGTTGTGCGTCGATGGCTTTTGCCAGCTCAATGACTTCCTGCTCGCTGCGGCAACCGCAACGCCCGCCGACCACGCCGTACTCGATCATCACGTTGAGCCTGACCCCACGCGAAGCGAAATAAGCGCCAAGGTCGGCGACGTTGTCCGGGTGATCGACCATGCAATAGAAATCGAAGTCCGCATCGGCCAGCAGGTCGGCAATCAGCGCCATGTTTGGTGTACCGACCAGCTGATTGGCCATCAGCACGCGGCGCACGCCATGGGCGTAAGCGGCGCGGGTCTGGGTGGCGCTGGCGAGGGTAATGCCCCACGCGCCGGCGTCGAGTTGACGCTTGAACAGCGCCGGCGTCATGCTGGTTTTGCCGTGGGGCGCCAGTTGCGCGCCGCTGCCACTGACAAACGTCTGCATCCAGCGAATATTGTGCTCCAGCGCATCGCGGTGCAGCACCAGCGCGGGCAGGCTGACGTCACGCGTCAACTGCGCGCCGATGGCGGCGTCACCTTTTTCTACTGCAGAGTTGATGGCAGTGGTCATGGTCGAATCCTCACAGTCGCGGCCGCAGGCAGCCGCGGTTATTCGTTGATACGCCGGGCGAGGCTATTGGCGCTGTCGATCAGCACCCGGCGATAGTCGTTGTAATTGTTCTTCGCATCGGCGCGCGGGGCGACGATGCACAGGGTGCAGATGGCCACGCCCTGCGCATCTTTGACGGGCGCGGCGAAGCAATGGGTGAAGGTGTCGGCAACACTGTCGAAGGAGAAAAAGCCGTCGCTGCCGGCCTGACGGATCTCCGCCAGAAAACGTTCCAGTGGCAAGCGCTCGCCGTCGGGCAGGATGTAATCGTCCTCATCGATCAGGTCGATGATCTGCTGATCGCTCAAATGCGCCAGCAGCAAACGGCCCGACGCCGTCCACGGAATCGGCGCGTTTTCGCCAATGTCGGAAGAGATGCGAAAATGCCGCTCGCCCTCCTTCATCAACGCCACCGTGTATTTACGACCGTTGAGCAGGCACATCTGCGCGGTTTCACGGGTCTGGCTGACGATCTCCTGCAAGGCATGATCGGCCTCACGGCTGAGGTCGAAATGACGCAGATGCGCCTGCCCCAGGAAGTACAACTGCCGGCCCAGATAGACATGGCCGTCCTTGCCCACCGGCTCGAGAATCCGCCGCTCCAGCAACGAGGCGACCAGTTCGTAGACCGTGGATTTCGGGCTGCCGATGCCGTTGGCGATGTCGTTGGGGCGCAAGGGCTGGCCGATCTCCTTGAGAAAATCGAGGATATCGAACGCCCGGTCCAGACCGCGTGCCCGGCGCTTGATGGTGTCTTCGGTCATTTCTTCAGTTCCCAATAAAAGTGCCGGGAGTTTACCGAGAGTCCCGTGTCGACAGTTAGACCGCCATCGCGAGCAGGCTCACTCCTACAGTTGAAATGCGTTCTCCTGTAGGAGTGAGCCTGCTCGCGATAGCGTCACCTCCGTTCACATCTTCTTTTTGTAGGCAATGCAGTCGATTTCAACCTTGCAATCGACCATCATGCTCGCCTGCACACAGGCCCGCGCCGGGGCGTGTTCGGGTTTGAAATACTCGGCGAACACCTTGTTGAAGCTGGAAAAATCCCGCGGATCGTCCAGCCAAACTCCGGCACGCACGACGTCTTCCAGGCCATAACCGGCCTCTTCGAGAATCGCGATCAGGTTCTTCATGGTCTGGTGGGTCTGCTCGACGATACCGCCAACGATGATCTCGCCATCCACGGCGGGCACCTGACCGGACACGTGCAGCCAGCCATCCGCTTCAACAGCGCGGGCGAATGGGCGAGGCTGGCCACCGGCGGCAGTGCTGCCGGTGCCGTAACGCGTAATGCTCATGGGTATTTCTCCTGATTGCAAAAGTGCAGATTCAAAACCGCGTGCTTTTGAGAAACTCAGCCAGACGCGGCGATTGCGGGCGTTCGAACAGTTCCTTGGGAGGCCCCTGCTCTTCGATCCGCCCCTGATTCATGAAAACGATCTTGTCCGAGACCTCGAACGCAAAACGCATCTCGTGGGTGACCAGCAACATGGTCATGCCGTCTTCGGCAAGACCCTTGATGACGTTGAGTACTTCGCCGACCAGTTCCGGGTCGAGGGCTGAGGTGACTTCGTCGAACAGCATCAGACTCGGGTTCATCGCGATCGCCCGGGCAATTGCCACGCGCTGTTGCTGACCGCCGGACAACTGACCGGGAAAGTGATTGCGCCGTTCCAGCAGGCCCACCCGTTCCAGCCATTTTTCCGCGAGCACAACAGCTTCGTCCTTGTGCATTTTCTTCACCTTGAGCAAGCCCAGGGTGACGTTCTGCAACGCGGTCAGGTGCGGAAACAGGTTGAATTGCTGGAACGCCATGCCGGTCATCGCACGATGGCGAGCGATGACTTTTTCGCCATGGCGCACGCGTTTGCCGTTGATCTCGTCATAGCCGATGGACTCGCCGTCGAGCAGGATCTGCCCGCCCTGGAATTCTTCGAGCATGTTCACGCAGCGCAGCAGCGTGGTCTTGCCCGAACCGCTGGAGCCAATCAGCGTGACGACGTTACCGCGCTGCATGCTCAGGTCGACGCCCTTGAGCACTTCCACCGCGCCGTACTGTTTGTGCAGGCCGCGGATATCCAGCAACGCCTGATGCTTTGGGGAAACTTGAGCTTGAGTCATGGCAGGGCCACCCGCTTTTCAATGTGCCGGCCGAGTAATTCGATGCCGTAGTTGATGACGAAGAACAGAAAACCGGCGAACAGGTAGAACTCCAGGGTCATGAAGTTCCGCGCGATGACCTGTTGGCTGCTGAGCAACAACTCAGCGACACCGATCACCGAGAGCAAGGTCGAGGCCTTGACGATTTCGGTGGATGAGTTGACCCAGGTCGGCAGGATTTGCCGCAATGCCTGAGGCAACAGGACGTAGCCGAGGGACTGGTAGAAGGTCAGACCGATGGCTTGGCTCGCTTCCATCTGCCCGCGCGGCAAGGCTTGCAACGCACCACGAACAATTTCCGCAACGTGCGAGCCACAGAACAGCGTCAGGCCCAACGCACCAGCCTGAAATGCACCGATCTGCCAGCCCAGCGCCGGGGCCATATAGAAGCAAGCCAGCACCAGCACAAACACCGGTGTGCCGCGAATCAGATCAACGTAAACGCGAAACGGCGCGCGCATCCAGAACTTACCGTAAGTCAGCACCAGGCCGGCGACCACACCGAGCATCGTGCCAAGCACAATGGCCAGCGCCGAAACCTGCACGCTGGTCAAAAAGCCCTGCCACAGCGGCTCGCGCGCCACCCATAATTCATGCAACCAACTGGGAGATTCGTACATCGCAGCCTCCTATCGGCGGATCGCCAGACGCTGCTCGAGAAAACGCAGCGCCATGGCAATGAGGTAACAGGCCGCGACATACAACGCCGTGGTAACCAGCCAGGTTTCGATCACCCGGTAGCTCTCGACGTTGATCTTGCGCGCGTAATAGGTCAGCTCCGGCACCGCAATCGCGGCGGCCAGCGAGGTGTCCTTGAACAGCGAGATGAAGTTGTTCGACAGCGCCGGCAGAACATTGCGCAACATCACCGGCACGGTGATGTAGGCCTTGACCTGCCATTCACCGAGTCCGATGGCCAGCCCTGCTTCGCGCTGTCCCTTGGGAATGCTCAGCAAGCCGCCACGGAACACTTCGGTCAGGTACGCCCCGGCGTATAACGACAGCGTGATAATGAACGAAGGAATCTTGTCCAGCCGGATGCCCAGACCTGGCAAGGCGAAGTAGATCAACAGAATCAACACCAGAATCGGCGTGTTACGAATCACCGTGACGTACACCGAGGCCAGCACCCGCAAGGCGCGATGCTTCGACAGCAAGGCAAACGCCATCAGCAGGCCGATCACGCAGCCGATGGCGATCGACAACAGTGCCAGTTGCAGGCCCAGACCGAGCCCCGCCAGCAAGGTGTCGAAATCGCGCCACACGGCGGCAAAGTTCAACTGATAATTCATGGTCAGCAGTACCTTGAGCGGGGCGATGTGACTCGCCCCACTCTCACGGGATCATTTGAATTCGACAGGGAAACCGATGGCAGGCGACGGCAGATCGACGCCAAACCATTGCTTGAAGGACGCCGCGTAAGCCGGGAACTCAACGCCAGTCATGGCCTCATGCAGCGCGGTGTTGACGAAGTTCAGCCAATCCTGATCGCCTCGTTTGACGGCGCAGGCGTAGGTCTGCGGACTCCACGCGTAAGTCGGGCTACGGTAGCGGCCAGGGTTCTGCACCATCAGGTATTTGACCGACGACTGATCGGTGGCGGCGGCATCGGCGCGGCCAGAGTTCACTGCCTGGTACATCAGATCGACGCTGTCGTACTGATCGACCTTGGCTTTGGGCAGTGCCTGGTGCACCAGTTCTTCGGCGTATACGTTCTGCAGCACCGCAACGGTAACGTCATCACCTCCCGCTTGCAGGTCTTCGATTTCCTTGTACTTGCTGTTGTTCGGCAACAACAGACCAACACCTTCGCGGTAGTACGGCAGCGTGAAGGCGACTTGCTGTGCGCGGCTGGCAGTGACGGTGATGAACTGGCAACTCATGTCGACCTTGTCGGTCAGCAAATTGGGAATGCGCGCATCGGACGACTGCACCACGAACTCGACTTTGCTCGGGTCGTTGAACAACCCTTTTGCCACCATCCTGGCGATGTCGATATCAAAACCCTGCAACTTGCCGTCCGTGCCCTGAAAGTGCCACGGCGCATTGGTGCTGCCAGTGCCGACGATCAATTTGCCACGGGCCAGGACACTGTCGAGCTTGCTGTCAGCGGCCTGGGCCAGGCCTGTGACCGAGGAAGCAGCGGCAAGTACGAAAACACACGCTTTGAACAACGAAGGACGGTGATGCATGGCGAGCACTCCAGGTGGTGTTTATTCCGCTATACCGGAACACGGTTTGTTACTACGGAATAGACAGCAGAAAGTGTGCCATAGCATCAGCGCAAAAGGCGAAGTGGTCTGAAAGGTAATTTTTTCAATGCGTTAGCTGACGGATCGCATCCGATCACAACTTGGGTCGAGAAAGATCTTCGCTACCGCTTACTGATCTTTGGGAAGTAACGTCACATTCGAGAGCACGCCGTGAGTCCTTTTGAGGCGAGCGCTTACAGATGATGAATCGATTTGCACGGATGACCGTTTATCGGATTCGTATCTCTACCTGTCAGAGTTGACAGTTGTGAGCGGCGAGTTCCGCTGGCCAACTAGCTCTGCCCTTGCGGGCGCGGTCGACCTCACTTGCAACTTTCTCGATAAGGACTTTTGAAATGGCAAATCTAATCAAGAACGGTGACTTTTCTGAGCAAGGCGCACATTGGACTGTGCCCGATCCAGCTTACGTAAAGTTTGTGACCGGTCACTGCATCGTTGCGACTCCGCATTCCATTAGTCAGGAGGTTCTCACTGGAGAGGGTGGAGGCGGGACATTTATGTTGTCGGCAAGAATGAAAACGCTGGGCGGTTTTGCGGGCCGCATTACCGTGCAACCACTTCCGACTGGCAAACCGGTTTACCTGAATGTCGCAGGTGGTCAGGACTGGGTCGTCAGTTCCGAGAAGTTTATTGCTCAGATTTCGACGTTGAAATTCATGGTCACTTTGGAATCCAACGACGGCACTTTCGATGAGTTTGGCTCTTACTTCGGCGACGTGACTCTGTCGAAGCTGCTCTGAAGCATGGGTGCCAAAGCGAGTTGCCAATAGGTGGTAACTCGTTTTTCCGCAACCGCGTTACCGTTTTGCTTCGAAGAAAGGATTATCCGATGAGTTCCAGAGCACCTGTCGCTGCCATGCCAGAAACTTACCGCAAAGCCCTGAAAACCTGGCGCCCGGTCATCCTGTATTTCGCCAACGAACACTGCCCCGCCTGCGAATGGGCGGGGCCGATATTTCGGCAGATTGCCGAGCCTTACCGACTGCGCGCCAATGTCTACATGCTCAACACCAGCCAATCGCCCAGACACCCGAGCGTGACAGGCACACCTACGGTGCTGCTCTACAAGGACGGCAGGTTGGTCAAAAAGCTCAAAGGCATCGGCACCGAGGAAACCCTCGCCAGGGATTTCGCCTGGCACGTCGGCAAGACCAAGGCCCCGGCGGCGCCACGCAAACGCAGGCATGACCTGGTTTGGTTGCGTCAGACGCTTCGTGCCTTGCGCACCGTCCCGCGCTCGCGCCACCGGGTTTTGCGCTGACCTCCACGCCGCAACTCCACCGGAGCGGGATTGGACAACCCGTTATCTGACTGCTTTGCTGTTGAGCGAATACGTTGTGCTCCCGCCCTCACGTTCGGGCGGTTGCCAGGATTGGCGCAGACAGCAGGAAGAGCATGTTCGAGACCATTGAAGCGCAAGCGTTGAAGCAAACCGCCTCGACCGAGTTGAGAGCGGAATTTCTTCAACGTGAGTTTGAGCGACTCAAACCGTTCAGCCTGTTGATTTACGCGGTCAGCATTTTCATGTGGCTGCTGTTTGATCTGATCGTGAGCTTTCTTGGCGGCCAGGGCTTCACATGGCGCTCGGTGGTGTTTCTCGCCGGTTTTGCGCTGCTGACGGTGATTCTCGCGTTTACGCGCAAGGTCAGCCATTTCGATGTGCTGACCCTGCTGCTGGTCCTTGGTCTGACAGTTGGCGTGCGAATGGTCGTCGACGGTCTTGCGCCTGCATCGCACAGTTTATGGCTGGTGCTTGCGGCGGCCAGCATGCTGTACAGCGTGTCGGTACTGCCGCTCAGGCGCTGGGCGTTCTTTGCGGTGCAAGTTGTCATCTGGGTGATCCTTAACCCGTTCCTCGACACCACGACTCAAATCACCGAACTGCGCGGCGTTCTGACCGCCTGCTACAGCGTGTTTCTCTGTGCGCTGACGGTGTATACGTTTGTGAAATTTCGCGAGGCCAAGCTCAACAACTACCTCATGTCAAGGCTGCTGCTCGATCAGGCCTACAACGACCCGCTGACACAGATTCCCAACCGCCGCTCGTTCATGACCCATGCGCAACAGCGTTTGCAAGCGAGTCCGCGTGAGCACGACCACTACCTGATGATGATCGACATCGACAATTTCAAGAAAGTGAACGACACCTACGGGCATGACATCGGTGACGAGGTACTCATGCGTGTCGCTGCCGATATCAAGGCTGTGATGGTGGCGTTCGACTATGCGCGCCTGGGCGGCGAAGAGTTTGCGATTTATCTGGCCGGCGTACGGCGCGAGGATGTGGAAAGGCTTGCCACCGAACTGTGCCGACTGGTGCGCGAACAGCCCACCCGACAT
The DNA here is from genome assembly GCF_014270125.1 of Pseudomonas sp. SWRI99. Classification (NCBI taxonomy): domain Bacteria; kingdom Pseudomonadati; phylum Pseudomonadota; class Gammaproteobacteria; order Pseudomonadales; family Pseudomonadaceae; genus Pseudomonas; species Pseudomonas sp. SWRI99. Next base: position 257,645 of record NZ_JABWQR010000004.1, read on the forward strand.
CCCGTCACGATCAGCATCGGCATTGCCCGGGTGAACGATGGTGATTCGTTGAATCAGGCCCTGGTCAAGGCGGATGCAGCGCTGTATGAGTCAAAGCATACGGGGAAGGATCGGTTCACCTTCCAGTAGCAAACGCAGCGTTCAAACAAATTCACCGCCTGACCTGACGCCTTCGTGAGCAAGCTCACTCCCACAGGGCCTGAGGTGTCCGCGGGACTCAAGGCAACCCACAAGACCCATGTAGGAGTGAGCCTGCTCGCGAAAGCGGTCAGTCAGCTACAAATGAATTACCTGACCCGCCGCCTTCGTGAGCAAGCTCACTCCCACAGGGCCTGGGGCGTTCGCGGGACTCAAGGCAACCCACAAAAGCCATTGTGGGAGCGAGCCTGCTCGCGATTCGCCGGGTCATGGACAAATCCACCCAGTCCTCAAGCAGCGTCACGCTCCAGCAATACTCGCGTCACCCGCCGTTCTTCAACCGCTTTGACGGTCAGTTGCCAGCCTTCGTACTCGAGTACGTCGCCGGTCATCGGCAAACGATCCAGCAGACTCATCACCAACCCGGCCATGGTTTGATAGTCCTCGGTCGGCTCGGCGCCGAAGCCGGTGCGTTGGCGCACGCGGGCCAAGGGCAGCGCGCCGCTGACGAGGAACCCGCCGCGCTCTTCGACCACGTCCGGACCTTCGATTTCGCTGGCATCGGGTAATTCGCCGGCAATCGATTCGAGGATATCGGTCATGGTCAGCACGCCGACAAAATCACCGAACTCGTTGACCACAAAAGCAATGTGGGTCGAGGCCGCGCGCATCTGCTCCAGAGCATTGAGAATCGAGTAGCTGTCGAGCAGGTTGATGGTCTTGCGCGCCAAGTGCTCAAGGCTCGGCTCGTTACCGGCCAGGTATTCCTTGAGCAGTTCCTTCTTGTGCACAAAACCCAACGGCTCGTCCACGGCGCCGTCACGAAATAACGGCAGCCGCGAGTAGGACGAATGCATCAGTTTCGTGCGAATCGCCTCGGCATCAGCAGCCAGATCAATCGCATCGACGTCGGCGCGCACGGTCATCAGGTTGCGAATCGGCCGTTCGGCCAGTTGCAACACGCCGCTGATCATCACCCGTTCGCGGCGGTCGAACAGCTCGGCCACCGGCGCCTCACCGTTGTCGAGCAGGTCGGAGATTTCCTCGCCGACCTCCTCCACCGCCAGCTTGCGGCCACCGAGCAAGCGCATCACCGCGTGGGCGGTGCGCTCACGCAGCGGACGCATGCCCTGCATCGAACGCTTGCGCCGCGCCCGGGCGATCTGGTTGAACACTTCGATCAGAATCGAAAAACCGATGGCGGCATACAGATAGCCTTTCGGGATGTGGAAGCCCAGGCCTTCGGCCGTCAGGGCAAAACCGATCATCATCAGAAAGCCCAGGCACAGCATGATCACCGTCGGATGCGCATTGACGAAACGGGTCAGCGGCTTGCTGGCAACGATCATCAGGCCAATGGAGACGATGACCGCGATCATCATCACCGCCAGCTCGTCGACCATGCCCACCGCGGTGATGACCGCGTCGAGGGAAAACACGGCGTCGAGCACGACGATCTGCGCCACGATCGGCCAGAACAACGCATAAGCGGTGTTGCTCGAACGCTCGCCGACATGACCTTCAAGGCGTTCGTGCAATTCCATGGTGGCCTTGAACAACAGAAACACACCACCGAACAGCATGATCAGGTCGCGGCCGGAGAAGCTCTTGTCGAACACCTCGAACAACGGCTGCGTGAGCGTGACCAGCCAGGAAATGCTCGCCAGCAGGCCCAGGCGCATGATCAGCGCCAGTGACAGACCGATGATGCGCGCACGGTCACGCTGATGCGGCGGCAGTTTGTCTGCCAGAATCGCGATGAACACCAGGTTGTCGATACCCAGCACCAGTTCCAGCACGATCAGAGTCAACAAGCCCAGCCAGGCCGTGGGATCCGCTAACCATTCCATAAAACGTCTCGATCTCTCTTCAGTGAATTCAGAATGCCAGACACGGCAAAGCGCAACGCGAAGGCTCAAGAGCCGCGTTATCAACCATAGTCGGGAGTCGGAAAACCGGATGCTGCGAATGGATCAAGACCGCGCGAAGGCGCGCTGGAGAGTGCTGACTGGGAGGCTCCGAGAGGGTGTTCATGCAAATCCTGAATGAAAAATGGCCTTGGAGCGTACAAGCTCAAGGCACACTTTCCCCAGCGGCAAATCATTTCAAAATCTGTATAAGCAGTTGAGGTCGAGAATTTTCAGTGAGCAGGCTCACTCCCACAGGGTTTAAGCGGCGCGGGTAATCAGCGTAAATCCAGCTCATCGATATGCTGATATTGCGCTTGCAGCGCGGTCGCCAGATCCTGCGCCCGGCCCAGGCGAATCGGCCCACGCTCGATATCGATCAGCAATCCCGGGCACGCCAGTACAGGCAATCCCGACAGCGCTTTCAAGCGACCATCGGTCACGATCAGGCAGCGCTGCAGTTCGGCGGGACAGCGCTTGCGCCGCATCGCCAGCCATTGCTGCGCCTGCCCCAACGCCGCGAGCAACGGCGTGCCGCCGCCGGCGCCCAGGCCGTCGAGCCAGACGCGCAAGCCACTGGAGGCTTTCAGGCCTTGCACTTGCCATTTCGGTGTCGCACCACTGGCGGTCAACAAGGCCAGCCGCGCCCGCTGCCGATAGGCATCGTCGAACAATTGCGCGAGCAAGCCTTTGGCGTCGCTCAAGGCCTGATGGCGACGAGTCGAAGCCGAGGCGTCGACAATCACCAGCCACAGCTCCTGCGCCGAACGGGTCCGCATGTGCAGCAGCAGATCGTCGCGCGTCTGCGGTCGCCCGTTGAGCAGTGTGCCCGGCCAGTTGACCCGGCCGCTCACAGCAGCATGACGTTTACCCTGGCGGCCGTTGCTCAGCCGACCGGCGCGGGGTCTGGCATCCGCCCCCACGTCGGATCGGGGGCGAATGCCTAGGGCTTTTTTGCCGGTGGCCAGCTCGGCACTTCGCGGCGCGCTCCGGTGGCCAGCGCGGGCGCCGGCATGTCACCCCATAGCCCCTGCCCTTCGCTCGGCGCGGCGGGCGTTTCGGCCGGTGACGGTGCCGGTGGCTGAGGACTCGACGCCGCTTGCTCGCGACGCCGATGGCGCAGGGCGAACTCGGCGACGGCGTCGATATCGTCCGCGCCTATGACGTCAGCCCCACGCCATGCTGCGTGCGCGCGAGCAGCGCGCAACCACACCAGATCAGCGCGCAAGCCATCGACGCCAGCGGCGAAACAGCGCTCGGTAATCAGCGCCAATGCCGCATCGTCCAGAGGTATGTCTGTCAACCGCTTGCGGGCGGTTTCGCAGCGCGTGCGCAAGGCTTGTTGCTGGCTTTCCCACTGCGCGCAGAACGCTTGCGGATCGTGATCGAAATCCAGCCGGCGGCGGATGATCTGCCCGCGCTCGGTGGGCGCCGTGTGGCCACTGAGCGCAACGTTCAAGCCGAAACGGTCCAGCAGTTGTGGGCGTAGTTCGCCCTCTTCCGGGTTCATCGTGCCGATCAGCATGAACTTCGCCGAATGTCGATGGGAGATGCCGTCACGCTCGATCAGGTTGGTGCCGCTGGCGGCGACGTCGAGCAGCAGGTCGACCAAGTGATCGGGCAGCAGGTTGACCTCATCAACGTACAACACGCCGCCGTCAGCCTTGGCCAGCACGCCGGGGGAAAACTGCGCTCGGCCCTCGCTCAAAGCGGCGTCGAGGTCGAGGGTGCCGACCAGGCGCTCTTCGGTTGCGCCCAGCGGCAAGGTGACGAACTGCCCACTGGCCAGCAGATCGGCCAGGCCCCGGGCCAGCGTCGACTTGGCCATGCCGCGCGGTCCCTCGATCAACACACCGCCGATTTTTGGATCGATGGCGGTCAGGCACAGGGCGAGTTTCAGCTCATCGGCACCGACCACGGCGGAAAGCGGGAAATGCGGGGTGTCGGTCATTGTCATTACTCGGTCATGGTCGGTGAATTGCTCAACTGTAGGAGCGAGCCTGCTCGCGATGGCGGTGTGTCAGTTAACTCGTTGTAAGCTGATGTGACGCTATCGCGAGCAGGCGAAGGCCTACAGGGGATCGCAGTGGGTCAGGTGTCTTCTTCTATATCCAGCAGGAGGTTTTCCAGCGCTTCTTTGTAAGCCCCCGGCGCCTGCCACATCCCGCGTTGCTGCGCTTCGAGCATGCGCTCAGTCATATCCCGCAGCGCATGCGGATTGTGTTCACGAACAAAATCCCGGGTGGCCGGGTCCAGCAAATACGCATCCGCCAGCAGCGCGTACTGATGATCGTCGATCAGTTGCGTGGTCGCATCAAATGCAAACAGGTTGTCGACAGTCGCGGCCAGTTCGAACGCGCCTTTATAGCCGTGACGCTTGACCCCGTCCATCCATTTCGGGTTCGCCGCCCGTGAGCGAATCACCCGGTTCAGCTCCTCCTTCAAAGTGCGGATTTTTGGCAGATCCGGCTGACTGTGATCGCCGTGATAACTGCTCGCCGCCTCGCCGCGCAGGGTTTCTACCGCCGCGAGCATGCCGCCCTGAAACTGGTAATAGTCGTTGGAGTCCAGCAAGTCGTGCTCGCGATTGTCCTGATTTTGCAGCACCGCTTGTACCTGGCTCAGGCGCTGGCTGAACTGCTCGCGGGCGGCGGTGCCTTCGTCGGAACCGCCGTAGGCGTAGGCGCCCCAGTTCAGATAGACCTCGGCGAGATCCTCGCGGGTCTGCCACAAACGGCCGTCGATGGCGCCCTGCACGCCCGCGCCGTAGGCACCGGGTTTGGCGCCGAAAATTCGCCAGCCGGCCTGGCGCCGTGCGGTGTCCTCGTCGACGCCCGATTGCAATAAGGCTTCACGTTCAGCGCGCACCCTGGCGGCCAGCGGGTTCAAGTCGTCCGGCTCATCGAGTGCGGCAACCGCTTGCACAGCGGCGTCGAACAGGCGGATCAAATTGGCAAACGCATCGCGGAAAAACCCGGAGACGCGCAGCGTGACATCGACCCGTGGGCGATCGAGCAGGCTCAGCGGCAGAATCTCGAAATCATCCACGCGCTGACTGCCCGTGGCCCAGACCGGACGCACGCCCATCAACGCCATGGCCTGGGCGATGTCATCGCCGCCGGTACGCATGGTGGCGGTGCCCCAGACTGACAGCCCGAGCTGGCGCAAGTGGTCGCCGTGGTCCTGCAAGTGCCGCTCAAGAATCAGCGTGGCGGACTGAAAACCGATGCGCCACGCGGTGGTGGTCGGCAGGTTGCGCACGTCGACCGAATAAAAATTGCGCCCGGTGGGCAGCACGTCGAGACGACCGCGACTAGGGGCGCCACTGGGGCCGGCCGGGACGAAACGACCGCTCAGGGCGTCGAGCAGACCGCGCATTTCGGCGGGGCCGCAAGCGTCCAGGCGTGGGGCGACGATGTCACGCAGGTGGTCGAGGATTGCATTAACCTCAGCCCAACCCGGTCCCTGTAGGAGTGAGCCTGCTTGCGATAGCGGAGTGTCAGCCAATATTGAGTCAACTGATACACCGCTTTCGCGAGCAAGCCCGCTCCCACACGGGTCGTGCAGTGTCTGTGCGATAAGCTGGGTGCCGAACAATTCAAGGCGTTCGCGAGTGTCGCCGGCGCTACGCCAGACTTCATCGCTGAGGGTTTGCAACTCAATGGGGCGCGGGCCGGTCCACGGATCGGCCAAACCGCAATCCAGCGGGTCGAAGCCCAGCTCGAAAGCCTTGGCGAGCGCGCGCAACAAACTCGACTGCGCGCCCTTGCCGTCGCCACGTGGTATGCGCAGCAGCGCGAGCAAGGTGTCGATGCGCAACCGTCCGCTCGGCGATTCGCCGAAAATGTGCAGACCATCGCGGATCTGCGATTCCTTCAAGTCGCACAAATAGGTGTCCAGACGGGGCAACCAGATCGCCGCGTCAGCGTCGCTGTCCAGTGCTGCATCCAGTTGCAGCTCACGGTCGATTTGCGTGTCACGCACCAGTTGCAGAATGTCGCGTTGCAGCTCACGGGCGCGGCGCGGGTCAAGCAACTGTGCTTCGTAATATTCGTCGGCGAGCAATTCCAGATTGCGCAATGGCCCATAGGTCTCGGCGCGGGTCAGCGGCGGCATCAGGTGGTCGATGATCACCGCCTGCGTACGCCGCTTGGCCTGGGCGCCCTCGCCCGGGTCATTGACGATAAACGGATAGATGTTGGGCAACGGTCCGAGCAGCGCATCCGGCCAGCACTGTTCCGAGAGGCCAACGCCTTTGCCCGGCAGCCATTCGAGGTTGCCATGCTTGCCGACATGGATCAGCGCGTGCGCGTCATAGGCGCTGCGTAACCAGAAATAGAACGCCAGATAACCATGGGGCGGCACCAGATCCGGGTCGTGATACACGGCGCTCGGATCGACCTGATAACCGCGCGCCGGTTGAATGCCGACAAAGGTCAGGCCCAAGCGCAAACCGGCAATCATCATGCGTCCGTCACGACACATCGGATCGTCTTGCGGCGCGCCCCAGCGCTCGACCACCGCAGCGCGATTGGCCGGCGGCAGTGCGTTGAACATCGTCAGGTAATCGTCCATCGCCAGACTTTGCTGGCACGGACGCAGGTCGAGGCTGTCGAGGTCGTTGCTGACACCACCGAGCAACTGCTGAATCAACGCGGTGCCGCTATCGGGCAATTCAGCGGTGATCGGGTAGCCCTCGTCCCGCAACGCACGCAGGATATTCAGCGCCGCCGCCGGCGTATCGAGGCCGACGCCGTTGCCGATGCGGCCGTCGCGAGTCGGGTAGTTGGCAAGAATCAGCGCGACGCGTTTTTCGCCGTTCGGCACTTGGGCCAGATCGATCCAGCGCCGCGCCAGTTCGGCGACAAAATCCATGCGCTCCGGCTGCGCGCGATAGCAGACCACATCCGACTGGCTACGCTCGCTGCGCCAGGCCAGGTCCTTGAAACTGATCGGCCGGCTGATGATGCGCCCGTCCAGTTCCGGCAAGGCAATGTGCATGGCCAGATCGCGCGGCCCCAGGCCCTGCTCGCTGTCGCGCCAGCCCGGCTCGTTGTCCTGCGCGCAGATTGCCTGAATCACCGGGATGTTGCGGCGAAACGGCCGCAGGTGCGGCGCCTCCGGGCTGGACTGAGCGAAACCGGTGGTGTTGAGGATCAGCCGCGCCTCGACGTCGTCCAGCCAGTCTTCGACCACTGCCAGGCAGCCCGGCTCTTTCAGGCTGGCGACGGCGATCGGCAGCGGATTGAGCCCGGCGGCCTGCAAGCGCTGGCAGAAAACATCGATAAATGCGGTGTTGGCCGCCTGCAGGTGCGAGCGGTAGAACAGCACCGCCGCGACCGGTTTTTCAGGCAGCCATTCGGCTTGCCAGTCGCTCAGCGCGGCGGACGTTTTGTCGGGGTGGTAAATCGCCGTGCGCGGCAACGCTTGCGGTTCGGCCCAAGGGTAATCGCGGGCGAGCCAACGGCTGGCCAGACAACGGAAGAAATCCAGCGCATTGCCCATGCCGCCCTGACGCAAGAACTGCCAGAGGCGATCACGATCCACTGCGTCGACGGTACTCAGGTCGCTGAGCTCAGGGTCGGGCCGGTCGTCGCCCGGCACCAGAATCACCTGCACGCCGCGCTCGGACAGTTCAACCAGACGCTCGACACCATAGCGCCAATAGGCGATGCCGCCGTGTAGCGAAATCACAATCACCTTGGCGTGGCGCAGCACCTCGTCGACGTACAGGTCGACCGACGCATGGTTCTGCACCTGCATCGGGTTGGCCAGGCGCAGGCTCGGGTAGTCATCGGGCAGTTGCCGGGCCGCTTCGGCGAGCAGTGCCAGGCTCGAATCGCCGCTGCACAGGATCACCAGGTCGGCGGGGGTTTGTCCAAGGTCGGCGATGTTGTCTTCCGAAACGAAACCGCCGGGCTGGGTCCTGAGCAGGTGCATGGATTAAACGCTGAGTGCGGCGCGCAATTGCGCTTCGAGTTGCACGGCGTCGAGTTGCTGACCGATCAACACCAGACGCGTGGTCCGGGCTTCCCCGGCGCCCCACTGGCGGTCGAAGTGCTTGTCGAAACGCGTCCCGACGCCTTGAATCAGCAGGCGCATCGGTTTGTTCGGGATCGCCGCAAAGCCCTTGACGCGCAGGATGCCGTGCTGCACGACCAATTGGGTCAGCGCGTCGAGCATCAAGCTTTCGTCAGCTTGCGGCAGTTCGATGGAGATCGAGTCGAAGGCGTCGTGATCGTGGTCGTCGTGATCGTCATCGCCGTCGTGGTGGTGATCGTGATGGCTGTGGCGGCTGTCGATGTGTTCTTCGGAGCCGGCGCCGAGGCCGATCAGCACGTCCAGTGGCAGGCGTCCGTTGCTCGCTTCGACGATTTTTACCGCAGGCGGCAGTTCTTCGGCGACTTCCAGGCGTACACGCGCAAGGTCTTCAGGGCTGGTCTGGTCGGCTTTGTTGAGGATGACGAGGTCGGCGCTGGCCAGTTGATCGGCGAACAATTCGTGCAGCGGCGATTCGTGGTCCAGGTTCGGGTCAAGTTTGCGCTGGGCGTCGACCTGATCCGGGAACGCGGCGAAGGTGCCGGCGGCCACGGCCGGGCTGTCGACCACGGTAATCACCGCGTCAACGGTGCAGGCACTGCGGATTTCCGGCCACTGGAACGCTTGCACCAAGGGTTTTGGCAAGGCCAGGCCGGACGTTTCGATGAGGATGTGATCGAGGTCGCCACGGCGCGCCACCAGCTCACGCATCACCGGGAAGAATTCTTCCTGAACGGTGCAGCACAAGCAGCCGTTGGCCAGTTCGTAGACGCGGCCGCTGGCCTCTTCTTCGGTGCAGCCGATGGTGCATTGCTTGAGGATTTCACCGTCGATGCCCAACTCGCCGAACTCATTGACGATCACCGCGATACGACGGCCCTGAGCGTTGTCGAGCATGTGCCGGAGCAAGGTGGTTTTGCCCGAACCGAGGAAGCCGGTGACGATGGTGACGGGGAGTTTGGCCAGTGTTTTCATCGATATGCCCTTTGGCAAGCGGCGGGCATACGGGACGAGAACCGGCAACGCACGCGCGCGCCTGGAGAATTCGCCACCGGATCACCCCGCCCGGTTGAAAGTCAGAAATCTGTGACGAGGCAGGTCTCCTGGCTGACGGTGTTCAGGCCTTGGGCCTGGTATTCGCTGCGCCTTCCCGCTGGCTCCTTGCAAGGGGCCGGCAGTGGCGTGGCAGCGAACAGCACCGTTCACAGTTGCGGGGGCAGCCGCGGCTTTGACCGCGTTCCCTTCTTAGCTTCGGCACGCGCCGAAGAACCTCGAAAGCGCAAGGCTACGCATGCGCGGCAGGCGGGTCAATCTTTGCAATATCATCGCTATATGGACATTAATCTTTCATATATGTATCGAGAACAGATCTCAACTAACACAAAATCTGTAAGTTATCTCTGACATATCAATCGGCCACCAACTAAGTGCAATTCGGCGGACACACTTGAAATAGAGCGTCTGAACACCTTAATTACATTTCTTTACAAAAACACAATTGATAAATTAATACAGGATATGAACCATGGGCCTCACATGGACTGCGCCCCCACAAGAAAGGAATTCTTGCATGCCTGATTATTATCAGTGTTCCATTCTGTTTATTCCGACCCCTCAAACTTGTGTAGCAACAGCATGAGTGCCGGCCATGCATTACGGCATTCAGGCGATGCTGTATTGAAGGAACTTGCCGAACGACTGAGTCATCACCACTACGTGCACAGTGACCAGTATCCGGCGGCGCAGGTTGCGAGGCTGGGGCGCGGAGATTGCCGGGCATTCAATGCGACTTGGGAGCGTTTGCCTCGCGACGGATATTTGCACGCGCAAAACGGTGTCCGCGAGCGGCGCATCTGCAAGTTCGAATATCGTCATCGGGCACACCAATGGACGCCGCTGCCCGACTGCCATTTTTTTCAGGCCCAGGCCCACAACCCGCTGCTGGGCGGGGTACAGCGCACTTATACGCGCAGCGAAGCGGGATTCATCGACTCTGCGGTCCTGCGAACTTTGCTCGCCGCCGACCTGGCACTGATGGAGTTGACCGTCGGCCCGCGTGACTGGCTGGTGACCTGCCATCAATTCCGCATCCTCTGCGATGAACGCAATGCCGGCCACGCCACCCCCGAAGGCCGGCATCGCGACGGGCACGATTTTGTCTTTCAACACCTGATCCAACGCCAGCAAGTCACGGGGGGAGAAAGCCGGATATTTGCGGAAGAAGGCGACTGTGTATTCAGTGCAACTTTGACGGACTACATGGAAACCGTTGTTTTGAATGACCGAATACTTCTGCACGAAGTTTCACCGCTGCAAACATCAGGCATGCATTCGGATCGCGGCAGCCGCGACATGTTGATTATCGACTTCGACCTGGCGGACTATTAATGAATCATTCAAGCCATGCACTTTCAGTCGGCACACCCGGCGCACATGATTTTATTATTGAACAGTTCCAACAGGCCGGAGCGCGACGAACTTGTACCTTGTCGCTGACGGCCAATGAAAATATTTTGTCCGACACTGCGCGCACACTCGGCCAGAACCGGCATTACGAGCGTTACTTGTTCAACGCTCAAGCCATCGAAGGCCAACGCTATGCCGCTGAATTCAACGGCATGCAGATCGAGCACTTTCCCGAAGTCGAAACATTGAAGGCATTGGCGACCCAGGCCGTGCAGGCGATGTTCAACGCCCCTTTCGTCGAGTATCGCGTGTTGTCCGGCGTGCACTGCACACTGAGCGTGCTGGCCGCCCTGAGCGAACCGGGCGACGCCATTGTGTCGCTGGCACCCGCCAGCGGCGGACATTTTGCTACTGGCCCACTGGTGCAAAAAATCGGCAGGCACAGCGTGTTTTGCAGACTGACCGCTGGCGGGCAAATCGATCTCGAGGATTTCCAGCAACAGCTTCAAACCCTCGCGGCGCCCCCCGCGGCTGTACTGCTCGACCACGGCCTGACCACCCGGGCGATCGCCCTTCAGCCGTTGCGCGCATTGCTCGATCGCTGCGGCCTGCAACGCACGCTGATTATCTATGACGCCTCGCACACTCTGGGGCTGATCGCCGGTCAGGCCTTCCCCAATCCGCTGGACGACGGGGCCGACATTCTTCAGGGCAACACGCACAAATCCCTCGCCGGTCCGCACCGGGCGCTGATCGTGTCGCGGCGTGCCGACCTCGCCCGGCGGATCGAGCAGACCCTCAGCGGCGGGCTGGTGTCTTCGCCTAACTTGCCCGGCCTGTTGCAATTGTTCGTCACCCTCGTGGAAACCCGGCAGTACGGCCAGGCCTACGCCCAGCGCATGTGCGCCAACACCCGCCAGTTGCACGACGCGCTGGTCGGCATTCCCGGCTGGACGCTGCACCCCACCGACACGCACCTGCTGTTGCTCGAAGGTGAACAGGCCCGGCAAACGGCGCAACAGCTCAACGAACTGGGCATTCGGGTCAACAACAAACAGGTCAACGGCCGCGACTGCCTGCGCTTCGGCCTGCAGGAAATTACCCGACTCGGTATCACCGGCGAGGACCTGGATGCCTTGGCGCACATCATCCGCAACGTCCTCAGCGGTGGCGCGAACGGCGTGGACCGCGTCCGCCTGAACCACATCTGTCAACGCCTGAACCGGATCCACTACAGCTTCGACCAGGAGGCTTGCCAATGAGCGCGCCAGCCTGCCTGATTATCGGCAACATCCGCGACGGCGAATACGAAGGCCTGCTCGCCGAAGGCATTACACCGCTGCTGATCGCCGACAGCCGCAAGACCAGCAAGATCGCCGACGCGAGCCGGATTTCGCCCGTGGCCCGGTACGATTTTTCCAAAGGGCTGAGCGCGGAACTGATTGCCCTGACGCAGCGCCTGCGCGACGAGCACCGGTTCACCAGCGTGCTGAATTTTCGCGAAGGCTATGTCGCCATCACCGCCCGACTGTGCGCGGCGCTACCGGCCCTGGCGCATTTGCATCGGAACGTGGAAAACACCTTGGACAAGGTGCTGCAACGCCAACGCTTCCAGCAGTCGGGCAATCCCGATCTGCACGTGCTGTCGCGCGAGGTCCGCATCGACGAGCTGCTCGCGCGCCCGACGGAACTGCCCTACCCGTTCATTCTGAAACCGGCGAACCTCTACAGCAGCCTGTTTGTGCGCTGCCTCCACAATCCACAGGAACTGCTCGACTACGCCCGCCATGAATGGCCCGCGCTGCAACGTTACGTGGCGGGCAAACAGCGTGAGACCGATCAGTTGCTGCTGGAGGAATACCTTCAGGGCTCCAACCATTCCATTGATTGCGCCATCGCGGCGGACGGCACGATCCACAGTTTTCCGATTGTCGACGTGATCGCCGGTGTCGATATCGGTCGCGCTGATTTTCACCACTTCGCCCGCTACACCCCGTCGACGCTGGCCGCCGATACCGCGTTGCAAGCGCGCTGCCAGCGCCTGGCCCATGACGCGGTGAAAGCGCTGGAACTGGCGGGTACGTTTGCCCACGTCGAATTCATTCTCACCGCCAACGGGCCGCGAGTTCTGGAGGTTGGCGCGCGCCCGGGCGGCAGCCGGATTCATGTCATTCGCCAGGCGTGGGGGTTGTCGCTGGACGTTTGTTATCACCGGGCACTCAGCGCGCAAACGCTGCCCCAGCCCCGCCAGACGCCCGCACCGTTCGGCATCGCCACCCCCTTCGCCCGTGCAGACCGCTTCTATGACGGCCTGCACAACGCCGAGCGCATCACCTGCCTGCCGGGCTTCCAGCGCTGGTACGCCTACGTCAATGCGGGCGACAGCATTGGCCCGGTCAGCCACGGTTTTCAGAACTATCTGTACATCGAGTTCAAGCAGCCCGACACCGCGAGCCTGCGTGAATCCGTGCTGGCCGTCGCTGACCTCGATGTCTACGGCGAAACCTCGACGGCGGCGAGCGGCAAGCACGTCTTGCTCATCGGCGGGCGCGATTCGGGGCTGGATTGGGACACTGCGCGGCAACTGCGCTTTACCCTCGTTCAACAACCCGGCGAGGTCTCTGAGTACCAGCGCGAGCATGCAACGCTGGTGCTGACACCAGATATCGCCGACCTCTCGGCCTATAGCGAAACGCTTGAGCGCTTGCACCGGCAGCGGCCATTCGCTGCCGTGGTGTCGTTCTCGGAGCTGGGCCTGTTGCCCGCCTCACAGCTCGGCGAACGGCTGGGCATCACTCACAACAGCCTGCGCAGCGTCGAAGTCAGCCGCGACAAGCTGCGCTTTCGCCAGTTGCTTCAGGGCAGCCGCTACGAGCTGCCGGCTGCAGCGGTGACCCGTGTCGAGGAGGTTCGCGCCTTCGTTCTGCGTCATGGTCCGGCCATCGTCAAACCCGTCAACGGCTCGGGCAGCCAGGGCGTTTATGCCATCAACCAACCGGAGGAAGCCGAGCATCTACAGCTTCAAGGCGACAATCTGATCGAGGCGTTCGCCGGTGGCGATGAATACAGCGTCGAGTCGCTGAGCCTGGACGGCCGCCATCAAATCCTTGGTATCACGCGCAAGCACACCAGCGGCGCGCCGGGTTACGTCGAAACCGGGCATGACTTTCCGGCCGGGCTCGACAACGCCACGCGTGTACAAATCGAAGAAGCCGTGCTGTGGCTGCTCGAACGCATGGGCAATCGCTGGGGACCGGCGCATACCGAGGTCAAGCTCGACGGTTCACGCCTGCAGTTCATCGAAACCCAGACCCGCTTCGGCGGCGACCAGATCTGGGAAATGGTCTGGAAAACCACCGGCGTGCACCTGGCCGCCAGCACCCTCGCCGCCATGACCGGCATCGCGCTGCCGGCGCCGGAAAAGCCCTACGTGAAAATGGCGATCCGCTACATCGAAGCGGACCCCGCCACTGACCCGCAACCGCTACAGGCACGTCTACTGGAGCAACCCTTCGCCCTGCGCGCGAGCCTCAACCACGACAAGTTCGGCCGCCCGATCCGCCGCTCCGCCGACCGTCACGGCTACGTGTTGCTGGCCTGTCGCGAGGCGGACGACCCGGTGCTGTTCAACGCCGCGATTTCCCACCCACCTTTCACTACGCAAGGACAGGCGCAATGACCACACAAGAGACGCTGTACCGCATCGATGGGCCGATCAGCGCTGATTTCCCGCTGATCTCTTTTTCCACCAACGTCTACGACAATCCGGCGGACATTTTCGGTTCGATCACCGATCTGGCCCGCTACTTCAAGGCCGTGGAATTCGAAATCGGCGAAGACGCCGAAAAGGTGTTCTGGTCGCTCAGCACCGAACAACGTGCGAACCTCGCCCGACAGATCCGCAGCTTCACCGAGCAGAACGGCATCACGCTGACGGTGCATGCCGGCTGGTGGGGCCGCGAGTACAACCTGTGTTCCGCGGATCTGGCCGAACGTGCGCAGGCCGTGGACTGCCTGAGCGCCGCCGTGGACTTTTCCCGTCAGGCCGGCGCCACCAGCGTCACCTTCCACCCCGGCTACAAGGATCAACTGGAAAACCGCGAACTGCTCGACAACCTGATCGCCGCCATCAATCAAGTCAAGGCACGTTGCAATACGACGGGCATCGCCCTGTGCCTGGAAAACATGGGCGGTCAGCGGCCGAAATTCCCGGTTTTCACGGTCGAGGAACACCTGCGTTTCCACCAGCAAACCGGCTGCTTCGTGACCATCGATGTGACGCACCTGTGCTCACTGCTGCCGTATGGCGACGAGCTGTTCGCCGCCATCGCCGCTCTCGCGCCGGTGACCCGCCATTTGCACATCGCCGACCTCAACGACACCCACCACCAGCACCTGCCGATCGGCGAAGGCAACCTGCGCCTGAGCGATGTGCTCAATCGCTTTGCAGTCAATGGCTATCGCGGGGTGGCGGTGGTCGAAGAGTTCATTCCGCGCTTTTCCACCGAGTACTACCTGGAAAAAGCCCTGGCCTATAAAAACGGCGTGGAGAAGCTGCTTACCGACGCGCGCCGCAGCACCCATGCCGGCTGAGTCCGCACTGGCAAAACCGGCGGCGCACAACGAGATTGCGACCGGTATTCGCGATGCGCTGCCGTTCGTCTTTTCGCTGCTGCTGACCTTCAGCCTGATCGGCATGCTCGGGCGCCGCCATGGCCTGGACTTGCCGGCCATGGTGGTGTTCAGCGGCACGGTGATGGCCTCGCCGTTGCAACTGACGCTGCTGGAAACCCCGGCGCATCTGCTCAATGCTTTCGGCGTGCTGGTGTCGGCACTGAGCATCAACCTGCGTTTTCTGGTGTTCACGCTGAGCCTGAAATCGAGCCTCGACGGCCCGATCAAAACATTCGTCCCGGCGCTGGCGGTGATGGCTAACGCGGCCTTCACGCTGATGTCGATCCGCAAGGAACAGCAGCCGATCAGCCGCCCGTACGCCAACACCGTGTGCTTGTTGTTGTACGCCGCCGCCCTGCTCGGCACCGTGGTCGGTTACTGCTTCGCCCGCCTGGCCGACGACGCCTTGATGGACCACGCCAGCGTAGTGATTGCGATCTTTCTCAGCGCATCGCTGGGCAAAATGGCGCGCGACCGTCACAGCTTCCATGGACAATGGATTGCCGGCCTGGCCGCTGCCGCGAGTTTGCTCTGGCTGGGCGAAATCAGCCTGCTGCTGGTGCTGGCGGTCACGGTCCTGACGAGTTACGCCTATGACCGACCCTAGTACCTTCTGGCTGTACGTTGCGATCTGCGCGCTGGTGTCGGCGGTGTGCCGCTTGTTGCCGCTGGCGGTCAATGTCGAACGGCTGTCCGGCGGCGCCCGTGCCTTCATCGACCGGCTTGGCAAATACACCTCGGTGGCGATGCTGGTCAGCCTGCTGGCCGGGGCGCTGTATCCGCTGGCGACACAACAGGCGGCGGCCATGCCGTGGATCGTGCCGGTGGCGCTGGCCTGGCTGCTGAGCCTGACGCGACTGAAGTCTTACTATGCGTTTCTGATTGCTTTGGCGGTGTACGTGCTGCTCGCCCTGCGCTAGTCGTCGATTGACGGCGATCCCCGCCCATGCTCTCCTACACAACTTGTTACGGGTGCCCTTCACAGGGTGAAACGGGAAACCGGTGAATCATGTGCTTTACTCTCAAGCCATGTCAGTCCGGTGCTGCCCCCGCAACGGTAAGCGAGCGAAGCGTCAGATCCACTGTGCCCCGGCATGGGAAGGTGATGCTTGCAGGTCGGCTTCAATGCCAACCCCTCGTGAGCCCGGAGACCGGCCCGCAACACACAGTGCGCCTCGGCGTCACTGCACCAGACAAACCCGCGGTGGGCGGGCGCTGTTCGAACCTCTGCGGGCCTGACTCGCGGGGAGTCTGCATGCGCTCTGTTCACCCGCTGACACTTCAGAGGGAAGCGCCATGTCGATTATCAGCAGCACCGGCAACACCACAGACACCATCTCCAGCACCAGCACCCTGTCGCAACGCCTGATCGCCGCGCTGCTGGCGTCGATCCTCGGCGCCGGCCTCGTCTATTTCGCCGGGTTCTCGCACATCGAAGCGGTGCACAACGCCGCCCACGATACCCGCCACAGCGCCGCGTTCCCGTGCCACTGAGACCTGCCGAGATGATCAAGCGCATTGCCCAAACCGCAGGCTTCAGCGGCCTGCTGGCCGCCCTGCTGCTCACCCTGCTGCAAAGCTTCTGGGTGTCGCCGCTGATTTTGCAGGCGGAAACCTACGAGCAAGCCGAGCCGGTGGCCGAAGCTCACGAACACGCCGCCGGGGCTGCTGCTCATAGCCATGACAGCGAAGCCTGGGAGCCGGAAAACGGCTGGCAACGTGTGGTGTCGACCACGGGCGGCAATCTGGTCGTCGCCATCGGTTTCGCCCTGATGCTTGCCGGCCTGTACACGCTGCGTGCGCCGACGGAAACCTCGCAGGGCCTGCTCTGGGGCCTGGCCGGTTACGCGACGTTCGTGCTGGCACCGACCCTGGGCCTGCCGCCGGAATTGCCGGGCACTGCCGCGGCGGACCTGGCTTCACGGCAGCTCTGGTGGATCGGTACGGCCGCCTCCACCGCTGTCGGCCTGGCCTTGCTTGCGTTCAGCCACAACTGGCTGATGAAAATCTTCGGTGTCGCCATCCTGCTGGTGCCCCACGTGATCGGCGCGCCGCAGCCGCAGGTGCATTCGATGCTCGCCCCACAAGCATTGGAAACTCAGTTCAAGATTGCCTCGCAGTTGACCAACGTCGCGTTCTGGCTGGCCCTGGGCCTGATCAGCGCCTGGTTGTTCCGCCGCAAAAATCCGGCATGAATGACGCCAGCACGGCGCCAACCCTGGTGGTCGGCCTGGGCTGCCAGCGTGGCTGCACGGCCACCACGCTGCGCGCGCTACTTGATCAAGCATTACAGGCGCATCGCATCGAACTGCGAGCGGTCAAGGCGCTGGCCAGTATCGATTTGAAGCGCGACGAACCGGGCCTGCTGGAACTCGCCAGGCAATTGGATCTGCCTCTGCAATATTTCAGCAGTGCCGAACTGGCCGCTTACCAGCCGCGCCTCAGCCATCACTCTCAGATTGCCTACGAGCGAACCGGCTGTTACGGGGTCGCGGAAAGCGCCGCACTGGCGCTTGCCGAACGGCTGATTCAGGGCCCGGCGAAACTGCTGATTGCCCGGCAAAAATACGCTCAGGCCACCCTGGCGTTGGCCGGCGCTGCCTAAAACCTCGATAATCTCCACTTTCGATCATGAGCATTGTTCATCTGCGTGCTCATCAATGCGCTTTCACAGGATTGCACCATGACCGTTTACTTCATCGGCGCCGGCCCCGGCGACCCGGAACTGATCACCGTCAAAGGCCAACGGCTGATCCGTGACTGCCCGGTGATCATTTATGCAGGTTCGCTGGTGCCGGCGGCGGTGCTTGAAGGCCATCGCGCCGAAACGGTGGTCAACAGCGCTGAACTGCACCTGGAACAAATCATCGACCTGATCAAGTCTGCCCATGACCGAGGCCAGGACGTGGCAAGGGTGCACTCCGGTGATCCGAGCCTCTATGGCGCGATCGGTGAGCAGATTCGCTGCTTGCGCGAACTTGGTATTCCCTTTGAAATCATCCCTGGTGTCACCGCCACGGCTGCGTGTGCGGCCTTGCTCGGTGCCGAACTGACGCTGCCGGACGTTTCGCAAAGCGTGATTCTGACGCGTTATGCCGACAAAACCGCCATGCCGGCGGGCGAAGCACTCGGCAGCCTCGCGCAGCATGGGGCGACCATGGCGATTCATCTGGGGGTCAAGCATCTGGAGAAAATCCTCGCCGAGCTGCTGCCGCATTACGGCGCGGACTGCCCGATTGCGGTGATTCACCGGGCGACGTGGCCGGATCAGGATTGGGTGGTGGGGACGCTGGCGGATATCGCCGGGAAAGTCGAGGCCAAGGATTTTCGACGCACGGCGCTGATTCTGGTCGGGCGAGTGTTAGGCAGTGAGGTATTCAGCGAGTCATCGCTGTATCGCGCCGGGCATGCTCACCTCTATCGCCCATGAGGGCCCCTTCGCGAGCAAGCTCGCTCCCACATTTGACCGCATTCCAAATG